>CAZHBU010000043.1:0-17520 GCA_964530865.1 uncultured Sulfurospirillum sp. | reverse complement strand
AAATCACTTTCAATGAAATTAAGCTATCCTTTTTCAGCAATCATACTTAGTAACTCTTCTTCTTGGTGGGATTTTAAGCACAATGTTAATCACCACACATGGTGTAATGTACCTCAAAAAGATGAAGATATTTTAGCTTTAGATGGAGCTTTTACACAAAAACATAAAGGGAATAATCCACTTATACGCTATTTTAAATACTTGATTTTTTGGGGCGCTATGTTTTTTATGTATCCAGCTTTCATAGTTCAATCATATAACTTTGCAATCAAAAAGAAAAAATATGGAGAAATTATCCTCATGCTTATGCATTGGCCTATTCTTTGGGGATTTGTATTTTACTCTCTGCCATTTTGGGATGCAGTTATAACTTTTAGTGTTCTGTATATTGTGCTTTCAGCTTGGCTAGCCTTTGGCTTTATAACAAATCATCTAGGTTGTGAAGTATTTGAGTACGAAGAGGGCAAAAACATGTCTTGGTTAGAGCTACAAATGCGTACAAGCCGTTCACTAAAAGGAGGAGCATTTGTTCACTGGCTTTATGGTGGACTCAATACCCAAATAGAACATCATCTTTTTCCAAAAGCACCAAGGTTCAACCTACTAAAGGTGCAAAAAATGACTCGTGAATTTGCAAAAAAACACAATCTAAAGTACTTTGAATCAACACCAATTCAAGCTTATGTTCAAATCAACAAGGTATTGTCAAAGTACTAAGAAAGCTACTAAAGTAGCTTTCCCATAGGCAAAACTCTTACTTTCTCACCTTTTTTTATAAACTCTGTCTTTTGCTCAACTCTTAAAAGCGCACTACCATCGAGCATGTTGGTTAGTATCGCACTACTTCCTTTTTTCTTTCCTTTAAGATTTACATAAAACTGCCCACCTTTAAGAAACAGGTTACAAGCAGTAAACTCAGTAAAAGGTGAACGTTTAGCATAATCTTCGTCCATGATAGCATCTACATACTCAGCCTCATAACTCAACCCTCGCATAGCACGAATCAAAGGCAAAATATATATATAAGCCATAACAGCCGCACTATAAGGAAACCCAGGAAGTGCTACGATATACTTTGAGTCTAATTTCACTACTCTTATGTGACGTCCAGGTTTTACTGAGGCTCTATCAACCACATACTCAGGGTTCATGCCTTTGATGATATCTTTTACAAAATCATAATCTCCAACGCTAACTCCACCAGTTGTTATGACTATATCGTTATCTTTTAGTGCATCAACTATTTTAGTTTTTATAAGCTCTTTATCATCTTGAACTATGCCAACTCTAGTCACATCTGCACCATTTGATTTCATAATGGCTTCAAGCGTCACGTGGTTTGAACTTCTTATTTGGGCTAGACTTGTTCTAGTTTCACCCAAATCAAGAATTTCACTTCCTGTTGCTATGACTGCCGCTCTAGGTTTTCCAAAAACTGGAACTTGGACAAATCCAAGTTCAGCCATCAAACCAATCTGCGCAAACCCTATAGTAACACCTTTTTCTATGAGAACTTCACCATCTCTATAGTTTTCTCCAACAGGACGAACTGCAAAACCCAAAGCAACTGGTGTAATTATCTTAACTTCATCACCTTTTACTTCTACATTCTCTATCGGAATCAAAGTGTCACTTCCATCACTCATGAGTGAGCCAGTAAAAGTTTTTATACAACTTCCCTCTTCTACTTTTTCACTTATGTCAGTTCCTGCTGGAACACGTGAGCTAAGTCTTAGAACACCTTTATCTTGGTCAGCAAACCTAATAGCATAACCATCCATTGAAGAGGTTACATGTAGAGGTGAATTCTCTTTTGCAACTATATCTATAGCAAGAACTCTGTCTAATGTATCTGTTAAAAAAACATTCTCGACAGGTTTAGTTACGCCACTAAGGGAATTGACTAAATCCTCTATAGTCTCATCAAAATCTTTAAACTGTTTCATTTAACTTCTCCTTTTTCCTGAACAAGTCCAGAAAAAATTCCTCTCACTAAAGCTTTGCCTTTGGCAAGAAAATATATCATTTTAACAACCCTGCACCTTTTAGTGCTGTACTTCTTTCTTTGGCATAAACTCTCTTGTCATCAATCAAATCGTACTTCCAAATCGGAGCTGAAGCTTTAAAATCTTCTACAAAATCATTGATTAACTTCAAAGCCACTTTTCTTTGAGGACTAACAACTGCCGAAATGTATGAGCTAGTATGATTTGGAACATCTCCACGAGAGTGTGCCATGAGTAAGTAAGCTCCCTCTGCTTTAGCCTTCTCTTGCCAAGAAGCAAACCAACTTCCTAAAATAGGCTCATATATATCAAAACTAAGTCCACTTATGCCTTCCTCATCTCTTACAATACCGATAAATGGTATATAAGCTCCATAGTTTTTGTCTCTCATCTCATTGAACCAGCGGTTCGTTATCTCTTCTACATGTAAAGGTCCATCATGCAACTCTAATGCCATCTTTCAACCTCCACAAACTGGTGGCAAAAGTGAGATTTTATCACCAGCTTCTACTTTTGTATCAAGTGAGCAAACCAAACTATCATTTACAGCCACTGCACATACTTCAAGCCACTCTTGTAACTCTTTATCATCTTTGAAAATCTCTTTTAATTCACTCAAAAAATTTATCTCAACATCTATATCATCTCTATTTAAAGGACCTAAAAATTCTACTTTTACCATTATGCTATCTCCGTTATATCTTTTATGAGTTCATCTACTCTCTTCTTAGTGGAATCCCAAGAGAAAACAAATCTATTTGAACCCCCTATAAAAGCATGAAAAATCCACCCTCTTTTTTTAAGTTCTACTTCTATTTCTGGGCTTACTTTTATAAAAACCTCATTTGCGTCAACTGGGAACATCAAATGAACTCCATCTATGTTTTCAACTGACTCTGCAAAATGTATTGCCATCTCATTTGCATTTTTTGCGTTCTTTAGCCAAACATCATTTTCTAAGAGACCAAGCCATTGGGCTGAGATAAATCTCATCTTTGAAGCCAACTGTCCTGCCTGCTTCACTCTATACTCAAAATCTTCTGCGAGGGCTGTGTTGAAAAAGACAACTGCTTCACCAAAAGCCATTCCATTTTTTGTTCCACCAAAACTAAGAACATCTACTCCTGCTTTCCAAGTCATTTCTGCAGGTGTGCAATCTAAACTCACAAGAGCATTTGCAAATCTTGCTCCATCCATATGTACCTTTAGGTTAAACTTGTCTGCTACTTTTTTTATAGCTTTTAGCTCTTTGATAGAGTAGGTTACTCCTACTTCATTGGACTGAGTGATACTCACTACTTTTGGCTTAGGGTAGTGAATATCTGTTCTTTTGGTTGCTAATTCCTCTATGTTTGTAGGATTTAGTTTTCCATTTTCACCACTTGCTAAAAGTAGTTTTGAGCCATTTGATGCAAACTCTGGTGCACCGCATTCGTCTGTTTCTATATGAGCCACTTCATGACAAATAACACTATGATATGATTGGCACAATGATGCCAAACTAAGTGAATTTGCCGCTGTTCCGTTAAAAACAAAAAAGACTTCACAATCACATTCAAAAATCTCTCTGATTTTTTGTGATATTTTTTCTGTATACTCATCATTGCCATACGCTGGTGCTGAACCTGCATTTGATTCTATGATAGCATTCAAAACCTCTGGACAAATACCTGAGTAATTGTCACTTCCAAACTGTTGCACTCTATTTCCCTTGTTAAACTCTATATGAAGAGTCTGTTTCTATTTTATTTTTAAAGATTATACCAAAATAGTATAACTATATGATACAATTACATCAAAAAAAAGAGTGTGTATGCTTTTCGGCAAAATAGACTACATAAACCTACTCCCTTTTCATATATTCTTAAAAAAATCATCACTATCAAATGCACTAAAACAGTCTTGTGAATATAAAAAATCATTTCCTTCAGATATAAATAAAAAATTTAAAAAAAGAAGAGTAGATGGTGCTTTTATCTCAAGTATAGAATCAAATCGCAAATCTATTAAAACACTTCCATTGGGAATAGTTGCAAAAAAGCATGTTACAAGTGTCTTGGTTAAAAAAAATACTACCTGCTCAAAAGATCCACATTCGGCTACTTCAAATGTCTTGGCAAAAGTTTTAGGCATAGAGGGTGAAGTACAAATAGGAGATAAGGCACTAAAGCTTTATCTTGAAAAACCTGAAGACTATATAGACTTAGCAAAAGAGTGGAATAATAGGTACATGTTACCTTTTGTATTTGCTAGGCTTAGTGTAAATAGACATTTTACTACTTATAAAAAACTCTCAGTTAGCTTTAAAAACAATCGTATTAAAATACCACAGTATATACTTAAAAAGTACGCTCATGAGCGAAACATACCCCCAAAAGAAATTTTGAAGTATCTTTCGCTGATAAGTTATGAAATAGGCGTGAAAGAGAGGAGAGGATTAAAGCTTTTTCTAAAAAAAAGTAGAGTTCTCAAGTAAATGCACAGTTAGTCTGTGTGAAACATAAGGAAACAAACAAAATGTCAGTTCAAAAGTATATTGACAAGGTAATGAAAACAACAATGCAAAGTACTCCTGGTCAAACAGAGTTTTATCAAGCTGTTGAGGAAGTATTTGTAACACTAGAGCCACTTTTAAAAGCTGAGCCAAAATATGATGAGCAAAATATTCTTGAGAGAATAGTAATCCCTGAAAGACAAATTTTATTTCGTGTAGTATGGATGGATGATGCAGGTAAGATTCAAACAAATATTGGTTACCGTGTGCAATTTAACTCAGCAATTGGGCCATATAAAGGCGGTCTTCGTTTTCACCCAAGTGTAAATCTTGGTATCATTAAGTTCCTTGGTTTTGAACAAATCTTTAAAAACTCACTAACTGGTCTAACTATTGGTGGTGGTAAAGGTGGATCTAACTTTGACCCTAAAGGTAAAAGTGATGGAGAAATCATGAGATTTTGTCAATCATTTATGATTGAGCTTTCAAAGCATATAGGCGAGACTAGAGATGTGCCTGCTGGTGATATTGGTGTTGGCGGACGTGAGATTGGTTACATGTTTGGTGAGTACAAAAGACTTACTGGAAACTTTGAAGGAATCCTTACTGGAAAAGGCATCAACTGGGGTGGAAGTTTAACAAGAACAGAAGCAACAGGTTTCGGTTCAGTATACTTTGCAGGAAACATCTTAAACAAGCAAGGTGATGATTTAGAAGGAAAAGTTGCTACAGTATCTGGTTCAGGAAATGTGGCAATCTATACTATACAAAAACTTTACGACATGGGTGCAAAACCTGTTACATGTAGTGATTCTCGTGGTATGATATATGATAAAAATGGTATCGATTTAGATAGTCTAAAACTTATCAAAGAGGTAAATAGAGCTTCTCTTGAAGAGTATGCAAAACTTCATCAAGATGCTACTTATCTTCCTGCTCATAGCTACCCTGAGGGAACAAATGCTGTATGGGCTGTTCCGTGTAACATAGCATTCCCAAGTGCTACACAGAATGAACTAAATTTGGCAGATATGAAAAACCTTCACAAAAATGGTTGTAAGCTAGTATGCGAAGGTGCAAACATGCCTACTACTCCTGAAGCTATCCACTACATGCTAGAAAATGGCATTATGTACGGACCTGCAAAAGCTGCCAATGCCGGTGGTGTTGCAACTTCTCAACTAGAGATGAGTCAAAATGCAAGTATGCAAAGATGGTCATTTGCTGAAGTAGATAGTAAGCTAAGAAGCATCATGAAAAACATCTTTGATCTCTCTTATGAAACTTCAAAAGAGTTTGAAGATGAAGGAAACCTAATGATGGGAGCGAATATCGCTGGATTTAGAAAAGTAGCTGATTCTATGATAGATCAGGGTGCTGTATAAATAAAACATAGAGGGCTTTTGAAAAGCCCTCTTAACTTCTAAGTATTAAAAACTCTATCTCCCGCATCTCCAAGACCAGGAACTATGTAACCATTTTCATTTAATTTTTCATCTATTGCTGCCATGTAAACTGGAACATCAGGATGAACTTTAGCAAAGGCTTCTATGCCCTCTGGTGCTGCAACTATAGCGATAAATCTTATGTCTTTTACACCTTTCTCTTTTAAAAAGTTTACTGCATCAATAGCTGTTCCACCTGTTGCGAACATTGGGTCTATGATGATTGCTGTTCTCTCTTGATGATCTTCAGGAAGCTTTGCATAGTAAAATTCAGGCTGCAGAGTCTCTTCATTTCTTTGAAAACCTAAAAATCCAACACTTGCATCTGGAATCAACTTGAAAATTCCATCAAGCATACCAAGAGCAGCTCTTAGGATTGGGCAAATCATCAATTTTGTGTCAAGTTTTTTTGCATTTGCAGTTGCTACTGGAGTAGTTACTTTTGTATCTCTTAAAGGCAAATCTCTTGTTGCTTCAAAAAGCATCAGGTATGAAATCTCATCTACAAGAAGTCTAAAGTGAAAAGGATCAGTCTTTTCATCTCTTAAAATAGTAAGTTTATGCTCAATCAATGGGTGGTTAATTACATTTACATTTTTCATTATTTCAATGCCTTAAACATGTCATTTGTTACTTCATTGACATCTTTAGTTCCATCAAGTTCTACCATAACACCCATCTCTTTATAAAATGCTATGAGTGGAGCAGTTTGAGCATGATAAGCTCCTAATCTACTCTTTACAGTTTGGGCATTGTCATCTTTTCTAATAATTAGATTTCCACCACAATAATCACAAATATCTTCAACTTTTGCAGGATTAAATTCAACATGAAATGATGCTCCACAATCAGGACAAACTCTGCGACCCGTAATCCTTCCTACTATAAGAGAATCAGGAACATTCAAAGAGATAACTTTATCTAAAGAGATACTCATGTTAGTCATCAAGTCTCTTAAAGCCTCAGCTTGAGGTAAAGTTCTTGGAAATCCGTCAAGAATAAACCCTTTTTTGCAATCATCTTCAGCAAGTCTATCTTTTATTATTCCAATAATCGTAGAATCAGGAACAAGTTTTCCCTCTACCATAAACTTCTTTGCTTCCATCCCCATAGCAGTCTTATCAGCTATCGCAGCTCTTAAAATATCGCCTGTTGAGATTTGTGGAATACCATATTTCTCTATCAAAAACTTTGCCTGTGTACCTTTTCCTGCACCAGGTGCGCCAAATACCATTAAATTCATGAGAATGATCTCCTTATTTTATTTGTTGTAGTATATAAAAATTGTATTTAATAAGAGATAAGAGTTAGAAGTTAAAGGTGGGAATAACCCACCTTTTTAATTAAGCTATTTTTTTTCAGATTCTATTTGCCATGTTAGTTTTGAATAGTATGCATCTATATCAAAGCTATCACTTATTCTAGCAACACCATCTTCTATTGCAGCACGAGCAACAGCCGTACTAACCCATGGAAGTACACGTCTGTCAAATGGTTTAGGAATTATATAATCTATACCAAATTTTAAATCTGCTCCATCATATGCATCTTTAACATACTGAGGTACATCTTTTTTTGCTAGCTCAGCAAGTGCTTTTGCAGCTGCCATTTTCATGTTTTCTGTCACTTTAGTTGCTCTAACATCTAAAGCACCTCTAAAGATGAATGGAAAACCCAAAACATTGTTAACTTGATTAGGATAGTCACTTCTTCCTGTTCCCATCATAACATCATCTCTAACCTCTTTTACAAGTTCAGGGAGAACTTCTGGTACTGGATTTGAAAGAGCAAAGATAATTGGGTTTGGACTCATAGATGCTATCATCTCTTTGCTTACAATGTTTGGAGCAGAAAGTCCAAGGAACATATCAGCACCTTTCATAGCGTCATCTAAAGTTCTATCTTCAGTATCAATCGCAAATAGAGCTTTATACTTATTTAAATCATCTCTTCCAGAATAAATCACACCTTTAGAATCAAGCATAACTATATGATCAGCACCCAAAGATCTATACATCTTAGCACAAGCAATTCCAGCAGCACCAGCTCCTGAAACAACTATCTTCATTTCATGTATATTTTTGCCACTAATCTCAAGTGAGTTGATAAGTGCAGCAGTTGTTATCATAGCCGTTCCATGTTGGTCGTCATGCATAACAGGAATGTCTACTAGTGCTTGAAGTTTCTCTTCTATCTCAAAACACTTTGGAGCTTTGATATCTTCAAGGTTAATTCCACCAAAAGTTGGTGCCATAGCTCTACAAATATCAATAATTTTTTCTGGGTCTTTTTCATCTAACTCAATATCAAAAGCATCAACACCTGCAAACGCTTTAAAAAGTACAGATTTACCTTCCATAACAGGCTTTCCAGCAACTGCACCAATGTCTCCAAGTCCTAAAACTGCGGTCGAGTCAGTAATAACCGCTACAAGATTACCTTTGTTTGTATACTTATATGCCAACTCAGGGTCTGCTTCAATATCACGACAAGGGTATGCAACACCTGGGGTATATGCCATAGATAAATCTCTTGCTGTGTCACAAGGTTTTGTAATATCTATTCCAATCTTTCCACCAATGTGATACTCTAATGACTCTTCTTTTGTTACCTTAATATTTACTGCCACTATATGCTCCTAATTTATTTATTTTACTGTCATCTTTTTAAGGAAGTAAATTCCTAAAAAATTCACTCTCTACTAAAGCTTCGATAATTATCGAGAACTTATTAGATTGTCAATTCTCTTAACAACATTTTTAAAACCAACTATGCTTAAAATATCAAACACAGATGGACTCACCGCACTCCCCACTATAGCTATTCTTATTGGTTGAGCTAAATGTTTTAGTTTCAACCCTTTACTATCTAAAAACTTGTTCGCAACTTCTTTGAACTCGTCGGCCGAAGTTATTTCACCTCTTGCTTTAAGCTCTTCATTGAATGCTCTTAAAACTTCTAAGGCATCTCCTTTTAAAAACTTTTCAACTGCTTTTTCATCATATTTATTTGGTTCTATTATAATAGAATTAACCATAGATTTTAATTCATTCATATCTTTTGCTCTATCTCTTAATAAATCTATAAGCTCTTGTGCTTTATTAAAGTTACTTAAATCTAAATCATACTCTTTTAAAACCTCCACAAGCCTATCTACATGTAGAGTTTTTATGTACTGTGCATTTATCCATGAGAGCTTTTCTGCATTATACGCTGAGGCTGATTTATTTATGTTATTTGGATCAAAAAGCTCCAACATCTCATTCATGCTAAAAATCTCTTGGTCTCCATGACTCCAACCTAGACGAATAAGAAAATTCAAAAGTGCTTCAGGCAAGTAGCCATCTTTTTTATAATCCATGACGTCCATAGCACCATCTCTTTTTGAGAGTTTTTTGCCACTCGGATTTAGTATCATCGGTACGTGGTAAAACTTTGGAACTTTAAATCCTAAAGCTTCATAAACTACCATCTGCTTTGGAGTATTTGAGAGGTGGTCATCTCCACGGATAACCTCAGTAACTCCCATCAAAGCATCATCAATTGCAACTACAAAGTTGTATAGTGGTGTTCCATCTTTTCTAGCAATTACAAAGTCATCTAAAACATCTTTTACATTAAATTTTACTTCACCTTTAACACCATCAACAAAACTAATCTCACCCTCAAGTGGAGCTTTTATACGAACTACTGGCTCTACGTTACTTGGCGTAGTTCCCTTAAAGTCTCTATATCTTCCATCATATTTTGTACGTTCTTTATTTGCTTTTTGCTTCTCATAAAGTTCATCCTTTTCATCTGAATTCATGTAGCAATAGTAAGCTTTTCCTTCATCTAAAAGTTGTTGAACATATTTTTTGTATATATCAAATCTGCTTGATTGGTAAGTGATTGTCTTATCATGACTAAGACCAGTCCATCTAAATGCATCTTCTATAGCAACTGCTGCCTCTTTTGAGTTTCTTTTCAGGTCTGTATCTTCAATCCTAAGAAGAAATTTTCCACCATTTTTTTTTGCCCATAAATAACTATATAGAGCGGTTCTCAACCCTCCGATGTGAAGATATCCTGTTGGAGATGGTGCAAAACGGGTAACTACCATTGATTTTCCTTCAATTATGTCAAAATTGTGTCAAATTGTTACTCTTTTCTAATATATTTTTTCATTATCGAGACAATTTAGCATATTTTAATCTTGTTTTTTAAAAATAATGTTATCATTGTAAGCTATTTTTACTTACAAAAGGATTATTATTGAAGATTTTTCCTCGATTATTAGTTAGTGCATCTATTTGTATCTCACTCGGCTTTTCTGGCATCATTACAGGTGTTTCTGTTGTCATAAATGATGAACCTATAACACTTTACGAAGTTTATAAATACTCACAAAAATATAAAGTTTCCAGAAAAGAGTCTTTAAACATACTTGTTAGACAAAAACTAGAGAATTCTCAAATCAAAAAACTTCGTATCAATGCAGATACATTTGAAGTAGATGAATACTTAGAAAACTTAGCCAATAAAAACGATATGAGCCAATATGAGTTTTTAAGTATGCTCAAAAAGAAAGATATAAAAATCGATCAATACAAAGAAGAGATAAAATCTAAAATCAAAAAAGATAAACTATTTCAGCATATCTATAGAGATAAATTAAAAGCAGTAGAAGAAGAGGATATGAGAAAGTTCTATGAAGAGAATCCAGTTGAATTTAAAGTTGCAAATAGTTTCAATATCTCCGTATATACAGCACGAAAAGCAGAAGATTTAAAAGCAATTCAAAACAATCCTATGCTTCAACCAGCAGGTGTAAAAATAGAAAACAAACTTTTGAATGCCAACGCCCTCGATAATAACCTAAAAGGATTATTAAATGGTACAAAACAAGGAATGTTCACTCAAATCTTAAGCATTCAAAACACTCCAACTATGTTCTACATAAGAGAGAAAAAAGATTTTGCACAGATACCTTATGAAAATGTAAAAAAAAGCATCTATAGGGTTATATCTAAACAACAAGAGGAAAAAGTAGTAAAAGACTATTTTGAAAAACTAAAATCATCTGCAAGTATAACAGTAGTAAGATCTCCATCTTAATCTTTAAGCAAGCTTGTATCTCAAGCTTGCTTAAACTTCTCAATATTTAGACAAATAATTTGTATCGAAATTATTATCTTTAAAATCTTGGTTATCCATCATCTTAGAGTGAAAATCAATAACAGTTCTGATGCCCTCTATTTGAAATTCATTAAGAGCATTTTTCATTTTTGCTATAGCTTTATCTCTATCTTCTCCCCATACAATAAGCTTACCTATCATAGAGTCATAAGTTGGAGGTACAGTGTAGCCTTGATATATATGAGAATCAACTCTAACGTTACGACCACCTGGAGCAATATACTTTGTAATCTTACCAGGACTTGGTATAAACTTTACAGGGTCTTCTGCTGTGATTCTACACTCAATAGAGTGTCCTGTTAGTACAATAGAGTCTTGACTAGGAAGTTCTTCACCCTCAGCTACTCTTATCATAAGCTCGATAATATCAAGACCACTTACCATTTCACTAACACAATGCTCTACTTGAAGTCTTGTATTCATCTCCATAAAGTAAAAGTTTTTATCGGCATCTAACAAGAACTCAAATGTTCCTGCATTTTCATACTTCAAAAACTTGACAGCTTTTACAGCTACTTCATGAAGCTCTGCTCTTGTTTTTTCATCAAGTGCAATTGCAGGTGACTCTTCGATAAGTTTTTGATGACGACGCTGAAGTGAACAATCACGCTCACCAATATGAATCGCATTACCATGGCTATCGCCGATAACTTGTACTTCAATGTGACGTGGATCTTTGATGTACTTTTCCATGTAAAGAGTACCATCACCAAATGCTGTTACCGATTCACTCTCAGCAGAAAGATAAGCAACTTCTAAGTCCTCTTCTCTTTCAACAACACGCATACCACGACCGCCGCCGCCAGCACTCGCTTTTACAATCACAGGATAGCCAATCTTTTTTGCCATCTCTATAGCTTCTGGTACATCTTCAAGAGCACCTTCACTACCCTCTATGACAGGAACTCCAGCTTTTTTCATAACCTCTTTAGCTTTTGATTTATCACTCATCATAACCATAAGTTCAGAGCTAGGTCCAATAAATTTTATGCCATGATGTCCGCAAATCTCTACAAAGCTTTGATTCTCACTTAAAAAACCATACCCTGGAAAAATAGCATCACATCCACTAATCTCAGCAGCACTTATAATTGAAGGAATATGCAGGTAGCTTCCAGCAGAAGCAGCTTCACCTATACAGATACTAGCATCAGCATACTGCAAGTAAAGAGCATCTTTATCAGCCTTTGAGTAAACTGCAACTGCAATCTTACCCATCTCCTTTATAGTTCTTATTGCTCTGAGTGCTATCTCACCTCTATTTGCAACAAGAATCTTCTCGATAATAGCCATTTTTAGACTTTCTCAACCATAAACAATGGCATATCAAATTCTACAGGTTGTCCATCATTAAGAGGAATTTCTATGATTCTGCAATCAAACTCAGCTTCTATCTCGTTCATGATTTTCATCGCTTCAATAATAGCTACTGTTTGACCTTTTTTAACAACAGTTCCCACTTTTACAAATGCATCAGCACCAGGTGCTGGAGCAGAATAAAACGTTCCTACCATAGGTGATTTGATGCTATCACCACTAACTTCAGCAACCGAGGCTAGAGTATCCGTAGAAGCTGACGCTACTGCTGGTGTAGCAACTGCTACTGGAGCGGTAGCAACAACAGTACCACCTTCAAAACCTTTTTGCAATTCTATTGAAAACTCACCATTTTTAATTTTTACTTTTGTTATATCACTCCCATCAAAAAAACGCATTAAATCTTTGATTTCTCTATTCGTCATATACTTTTCCTTAGGTACATAAATTTTTACAATTATATCACTCTACTCATATATAACTTCTTAAAACGAGATGACCACTAGTCTATTTTTTCTATTATCACTCCATTATCTTTGATGAATTTTGTCACTACATCAGAGTTTGTATGCTCATAAGATTTATCATAAACTATACGCTTAATGCCACTAGCAATAATGTTTTTACTACAATCGCTGCAAGGCTCAAGCGTAACATATATGGTTGCGTCTTTTATGCTTATGCCCTCACGTGCTGCCCAAATAATTGCATTCATCTCTGCATGAATCTCGTAAGTCTTACTCCACTCATGATGTTCACTCGTATACTCACCATCCCAATGATCACAGCAGTTTGTGTAGCCAGCAGGCGTGCCATTGTAACCCGTACTTAAAATCCTGCCATCTTTTACAATCACTGCTCCAACTTGCTTAGATACACACTTACTTGCAGTCGCTAACTCTAACGCTATATTTATAAAGTTTTTATCGCATAACATCTATCATCTTCCTTATGGTTTTATCAAAATCAGGGTGTTTTAAAACATCTCCATGAGTTGTGTTTTTAAGCTCTACATGTAGAACTTCATTTGGTATAACTTCTCTTAACTTATCAAAATGATACTTTGGTATCGTATCGTCATTTTCAACTTCTATAAGACCAACAGGAGCCTTTACGTCTAGCATATATTTTATAGATTCAAACTTGTATTTTGAAAGAAATGCTACAGGAAAATATGGGTACATCTTCTGCCCAATCGAAGCAATAGAATCATAAGGAGTGATAAGTATAAGCCCCTTGATATCTCGTTTACTAGCTACATAAGTTGCAACTCCTGTACCTAAACTTCGTCCTATAATTATAACTTCTCTATTTTTTCCGTACTTATCAAAAATCTTCAAAGCATCGCTAAAAATTGCTTTTTCACTAGGTTTTCCACCACTGTTTACAAACCCACGGTAGTTAAATGTTACTATCTCGCAATCCTTTAAATGTAAGACTATACGAGTAGCATCATCTGCATTACCGCCAAAATATATAATAAGAGGTGAATTTTCATATTTTCTATGAATACCTTCTAAAGCTACACCTTTCTCTACTTCAAAGGTAATATGTTCAACGCCTTTTACAGGCTCTTTTTTTTCTATTTCACTAAGGTTAAAAACTTGTGAATCTTGAGTGAAATATATATATACCAACGCACAGACATATAGAGTAAGCAAGCCAAAAATCAATAATTTCATTTTCTTATCTCCACTGTCATGTCATTTTTTAAGTAGCCATTTTTAAGCTTACATGTAAAGCCTTTAGACTTTGCAAATGTTATTATATCTTCTTTTTTTTGGTAGTTAAAATTTTCACTTTTTTTACTACCCTCAAGTATGTTAAAAACAATTCCTTTTCTAGAATAAGCTAGTATTTTCTCCAAAAAAAGCCAAGTCTGAAAGTCATTAAGTATATTGAGCGTTCCACTTGCCACATACCAATCTGCACAAGGTAGTTCATCTTTTAAAATATCTTTACATGTAAAAGAGGTTTTTGGTAGTCGTTCTTGACATATTTTGATAGAGTTTTGCATAGAATCTATGCCGACATAACTCTTTACATGTAGCCCGGTTTTTTGCCAAAAAAGGTACAAATCTCCAAACCCACAACCAGCATCAACAATGCTACAAGTTGAAAGTTCATCTTTTAAAATATCTGTGATTACTTCAAAACGAATGTATTGTGAGTCTTTGCCACTCCAGTTTAGTCCACGTGCGGAGATGCCATATTTCTTGTATGCACTACTATAAAAATCTTGATTTTGCACTTTAAACTAACGGAGGCTCTTCAGAGATGTTTACTATTACTAAGTTAGCACGAACTGCTCCTATCTTCATGGTAAACTCCTTGATTTAAGCTATATTTAAATTATACTCTTTGAGGGTAAATATGTCAAATGGAATTAAAATTGCTTTATTTACAAAAATAGAGGACTATATATGAATCTGAAAAACAAAAACATTTTAATCACAGGAGCCGATGGATTTATAGGCTCACACCTGACTCAAATGCTTTTTGAAGAGGGTGCAAACATTAAAGCTCTTTCTCAATACAACTCTTTTAACTACTGGGGTTGGCTTGAAGACGTAGCATGTTTAGAAAAAATAGAAGTACTAAATGGCGACATTAGGGATCCTCACTACTGCAAACATATCACTAAAGATATAGATGTCATATTTCACTTAGCTGCCCTTATT
The DNA here is from genome assembly GCA_964530865.1 of uncultured Sulfurospirillum sp. Taxonomy (GTDB): domain Bacteria; phylum Campylobacterota; class Campylobacteria; order Campylobacterales; family Sulfurospirillaceae; genus Sulfurospirillum_A. Next base: position 2,399 of record CAZHBU010000043.1, on the reverse strand, counting down.
GCAATCCCTTACTCATATGTTGCACCTGATAGTTATGTTGATACTAACGTAAAAGGGACTCTAAACATCTGTCAAGCTGCACTTGATAATGGTGTAAAAAGAGTCATACATACTTCAACAAGCGAAGTTTATGGCTCAGCTCTTTATGTTCCCATAGACGAAAAACACCCACTTCAACCTCAATCACCATATAGTGCAAGTAAGATTAGTGCTGATATGATTGCTATGAGTTTTTACAATGCTTTTGGTCTACCTTTAACAACTGTTAGACCTTTTAACACTTACGGACCAAGACAATCTGCACGTGCAGTCATACCAACAATCATCACACAAATTGCAAATGGGGAAAAAGAGATAAAACTAGGCGACATAACTCCAACAAGAGACTTTAACTATGTAAGTGATACATGTAAAGGTTTTATAGAATTAGCAAAATGCGACAAAGCCATAGGGGAGACTGTCAACATCGGTTCTAATTATGAGATTAGCATAAAAGATACTTTAGAACTCATAAAAAAAATCATGAATAGCGATGTTACATTTATATCTGATGAGCAAAGAGTAAGACCAAAAAAATCAGAAGTGCAAAGACTATGGTGTGATAACAGCAAAATAGAAAAACTAACAGGATTCAAACCAACTCTTAGCATAGAAGATGGCTTAAAAAAGACAATTGAGTGGTTTATAAAAGAAGATAATCTAAAAAAATACAAAGCAGATATTTACAATGTATAACGAATTTATATCGTTTGTAAGAAATATATACTCAACAAAAGAGTTTATAGCACTTCATGAACCTCGTTTTTTAGGTAATGAAAAAAAATATTTAAACGAGTGTATAGATTCAACATTTGTTTCAAGTGTAGGAGAGTTTGTCGATAGATTTGAAAAAGAGTTCGCATTATATGTTGGTTCAAAGTATGCCATAGCCACAGTAAATGGCACCGCAGCCTTACATGTAGCACTCATCTTAGCAGATGTACAAAAAAACGATGAAGTTATAACTCAACCTTTGACATTTGTAGCAACTTGCAATGCAATAAGCTTTATTGGAGCAAAGCCTATTTTTGTGGACGTGGATGTAGATACAATGGGGCTCTCTCCAAAATCGTTAAAAGACTTTTTAGAAAAAAACTGTGAGATTAAAGACTCTACATGTAGAAATATAACTACAAACAAAATCATAAAAGCTTGTGTGCCAATGCATACTTTTGGACACCCTTGCCGGATAGATGAGATAAAAACCATATGTGATAAATGGCATATAGCTTTAGTCGAAGACGCAGCTGAAAGTTTAGGCTCATACTACAAAAATAGACACACAGGAACTTTTGGAAAGCTAGGAGCTTTTAGTTTTAATGGTAACAAAATCATTACAAGTGGTGGTGGTGGAGTTATAGTAACCAATGATGAAAGTCTAGCAAAAAGAGCAAAGCACATCACAACAACTGCAAAAATTCCTCATAAGTGGGAGTATAGACACGATGAGATAGCATACAATTATCGTATGCCAAACCTAAATGCAGCACTGCTTGTAGCTCAGCTTGAACAACTCAATGGTTTTATAGATAAAAAAAGAAATTTAGCTTTAAGCTATGAAGAATTTTTTAAAAACAACAGTAAAATAAAGTTTATAAAAGAACCAAAAAATGCTAAATCAAACTATTGGCTGCAAGCGATATTGTTAAAAGATAAAAAAACAAGAGATGAGTTTTTAGAGGTTACTAATCAAAATGAGGTCATGACAAGACCAATATGGAGTCTTATGAATGAATTAAACATGTTTAAAGAGTGCCAATGCAGTGAGTTAATAAACTCTCAATACTTAGAACAAAGAGTTGTAAATATATCAAGTAGTGTGATGTTATGAAAGAGCAAATACTTCTTATAGGTGGTGGTGGACATTGCAAATCTGTAATAGATGTTATAGAGCAAGAAAACATATATGAGATAGCTGGAATCATAGATAAAAAAGTGTTATTAGGACAAGAGCTATTAGGCCATAAAATCATAGGTTCTGATGAGGATTTAAAAGAGTTATTTAAGATTTATAAGTATGCAGTAGTAACAGTTGGACAGATAAAGTCGAACGCTATAAGAGTAAAATTATTTGAGCTACTAAAGGAGATTGGCTTCAAGTTACCAACAATAGTTTCACCTTTAGCATATGTCTCAAAGCACTCTTTTGTCAGTGAAGGCACAGTAGTAATGCACCATGCATTAGTAAATGCAGATAGCACAATAGGTAAAAATTGTATAATCAATACAAAAGCACTGATAGAACATGACTGTATTATAGGAAATCATTGCCATATTTCAACTTCCGCAGTTGTAAATGGTGGAGTAACTATAAAAGATGGTACTTTTTTTGGAAGTAATGCTACATGTAAAGAGTATAT
>CAZHBU010000042.1:0-18045 GCA_964530865.1 uncultured Sulfurospirillum sp. | reverse complement strand
CTCTCTGTCCGCCATTTTTTTTAATACCACAGAATATAATTTTATAAATAGACTTCTTCCATAAACCCTTATAGTCTCAGAGGATTTAGAAGAAGTCTAATACTTACCATGATATATTTTTGGAAAATACAGTTAGCAAAAAAGTTTAGTTATATTTTCAATAGGTTCTATTTTAGAGCACTCTTTTACAAATATACCTTTGGCTAAAAGTGAATTTTTTAATCCCTCTCCGATTTTGTTAGATATCCAGTAATGTACATGATGCTCTTTGAGAAAAGTTGGTAGTATTTCTGATGGTTTTATCTCTTTACATGTAAGTGGATTTTTTACATAGTTTATCTCTATGATTTTTCCATTTTGCAGATGAACAAGTGCTATGATTGATGCCGTACTTGAGATTAGAGAAAAATTATTCTTTTTGTTAACAGCCAAAGCAACTATAAATTTGTCTTTGTTGTCAACTATGCTTATCTCATATCCTAAAACTAGAGCTGTTGCTATCTTTTTTCTTGCATTTTTTATAATTCTTGAGAGTGTAGGACGTGAAATATTCATGTTTTTTGATGCATCTTCTTGGTATAGCCCTTGATAGTCCATCAAAAAAATGGCTTCCATCTCATCGCTATTTAGTTCCATTGACCCATGTTGTTCATTGGAAGTTGGCATAAACTTTTTATGAATTGGTCTAAATGAACACTCTCTTTCTATTTTATTTCTTCCCATTTGCATCCTTTTTAATATAATATCAAAATTTTATTGAATTTTTCTTGACATATGTTCAAAAAAAATGTATTCTTATAAAAAAAATTACAAAAGGTAATAGTTATGACAAATGAGAGTGAATATGAAACAAATAGGTTGAAATTTTTCCCTATTATGATGTACGCTATAGTTATGGGTATGAGTGGTCTTACAATTATGTATCAAAAGGCTGGGCATTGGTTGGGATTTCCTCATGTGATTGGAACTTTATTGATGTATATTACGACAGCAATATTTTTTCTTGTTAGTTTTATATATGTAATAAAGTATTTTAAGTACTCTATGGCGATTAAAAAAGAATTTTCCCATCCAGTAAGAGTTAACTTTTTTGCTGCGATTTCTATCTCTATGCTTATGTTAGCTATCATATATAAAGAGCATTATCCTAGTATAGCGGCAACATTTTGGTACCCTGGTACTGTATTGCATTTTTATCTCACTATGCATACTATCTCGTTTTGGATAAATCACAATCAAGAGCTAGATCATTCAAACCCTGCTTGGTTTATACCTATAGTAGGTAATGTGCTTGTTCCTGTAGCTGGAGTTGGTTTTGCAAATCATGGACTTCTTATGTACTTTTTTAGTGTTGGTATCTTTTTTTGGATTATACTTTTTGCGATACTGTTAAACAGAATTATTTTTCACCATCAATTGGCTGTTAAGTTTATGCCTACTATGTTTATCCTTATTGCTCCTCCTGCAGTTGGGTTTATAGCTTATTTTAAGATGTATGGAGTTATAGACTTGTTTGCTATGATGCTTTTTAATTTAGCTCTTTTCTTTACACTTTTGGTTGCTTTTATGTACAAAAACTTTATGAAAATTAAGTTTTTTATCTCATGGTGGGCATTTGTATTTCCACTAGCTGCTATGAGTATAGCTGCGATGTTGATGCACCACAAGACAGATGACTTTTTGCTTCTAATTCTTTCATATACTATGATAACAGTAACGACAGTTGTTATTGCAGTTGTAATTTTTCAAACAATTATACATATGAAAAAAGCAGAAATCTGCATTCAAGAGTAAAACTTGTCAAAGTACATTTGGTTAGTTGTCTCTTTTGCGCTTGTGTATGTACTTGGAGATGCTATTTTAACGCAGATAAATAAATCAGCTAAGGCTACAAGAATAGGGTGTCAAAAAAAAGCTATTTCATTTGAGAGAGTTTACTTAAAAGAGGATATAAAATCTGCTCAAAAGTTGTTAAGAGAGGGTAATATAGAGTTTACGTCATCTGTTCAAAAAGCTAAATACACAAAGAGTAAGCTTTTTGAGTATGTTAAGCTCTTTGAGACTGATGAAGTATTAAAGTCGGCTTTAAAGCAATATGCTAAAGAGAAAAAGATTAGTGATAATAAACTTAATATTTCTTACTATATATATGAAAATGACGTAAACGACCCAGGCAAAAAAACTAAAAAAAGTAAGCTCTATGCAGGCTATGTTGTTTTTAGATTTTTCAACCAAAAAGAAGAGCCTATATATCAAGTTCAGATTGATTTTATGAACAAAGAAGGGAAAGACTTACCCCAGCGAATAGAGTGCGCAATAGAGTCATTTAATACACTATAAAAGGAAAATAAAATGGAAAAAACAATATTTATGGATAAATATCCAGTATATACACTTAGATTAGAAAAAAGTGAAGTTGAGTGCAAGAATGTACCTGAGATAATCGAGTATTTTAAGCAGAAGATAGAGAGCCATAAGATAGCAAAGTTTATAGCTGTTTTTGATCACTACACTCATACAAAAGAGTTAGATGGACCTATACTTGAAGGGTTAAGAGATGCTCAGAATGTAGTCTTCTGTTTTGGACCAGCAATTCCAAATACAAAAATATTAGCAGCTCGTCCTAGAAGTATAGGAATTTGTGAGTTTGATGAGTATTTTGTTGTTGAGTTTTTAGAAGCGCCAAAAGAAGAACTTCATGCTCTTATGGAAGCTTGGGCTAAAGGTCTAGTAAAGTAGAAAAGTAAAAAGGTGATGGAGTACATCACCTTTTATTTAAGCACCTATGTTACGAAATTCTGCGCTTTCTAGCCATGCTGTTGGCTGTTGTACGTATTCTAAGATATTTTCTAATAATTCTTTATGTTTTAGCTCTTCATTCGCTATTTCAAGAAAAATCTCTTTATGCTGGATATTGGTTATCTCATTCGCTTTTTCAATATATTGTTCATATGCTTTATCTTCCGTTTTTATTGCTCTTCTATAGAAATCTATCTGCTCATCTTCTAAAGTGTAAGCGACAGAGTCTTTATGCATTTCAGAAAATATAACTTTAGCTTCTTTAAAAACTTCCATTTTTGGAACAGTTATAATTTCAGAATTTTTGGAAAGCTTTTCAAAAATTTTATAGTGCTTAACCTCTTCATTTGCAAGCATTGTAAAAATCTTACTTAGACCTTCATGATTTGCCTCAATTGCCAGTTTTCTATAAAAAACCTCACCCTCTTTTTCAATTTGCATTGCATACTCATAAGCATTCATGTCGTCCCTTTTAATGATATTGATATATCTTATCATCTAATTAGCAAATTGTCAATAGTTTTTAAATATTTTATTAAAATATTATTAATTTGTTACTTTTAGTGAACAAATTTTTGCTAGAATTAAATTTATATTTCTGCTATAATATATCTTAAATATATCAAAGGAACTAGATGAAATTATTATTAATTGGTGCTGGCAATATGGGTGGGGCTATGCTTCAAGGCTTGCATGTATATGACATAACTGTTGTAGAGATGTATAAGCCAAGAGCAGATGAACTTAAAAGCACGTTTAAAGATATAAAAGTAGTTAATGAGATTCCAAAATTAGATGGTTTTACTGTTATCTTAGCAATAAAACCTCAGTCGTTAGACTCTTTACATGTAGAGGGTTGCGCTGATGGTGTTATCTCTATTTTAGCAGGTGTTAAACTAGAAAAACTAAAAGAAAAGATTGATGCTAAATCATATGTAAGAGCTATGCCAAATATGGCTGCACTTGTAAGAAAATCTGCTACTTCACTCTGTGGAGATGAAGCTTTAAAAGAAGAAGCTATAGAAATTTTAAGTACTATTGGAAAGTGTTTTTGGCTCGGTAGTGAAAACGAACTAGACATTGCAACAGGACTTGCAGGCTCAGCCCCTGCGTGGATAGCACTTGTAGCTGAAGCACTTAGTGATGGAGCAGTTAATCTTGGTCTAAAACGAGAGGTGACCTACAAGTATGTGGCACAGCTTTTTGAAGGAGTAGGAGAAGTTCTACAAAACGAGCACCCTGCAATACTAAAAGATAAAGTAACTTCACCAAAAGGTACAACTATTGCTGGTATTACAAAACTAGAAGAGGGTGGTGTTAGAGACAGTTTTATAAAAGCTATGGAAGCATCATATAAGAGAGCTAAACAACTTTCTTAAGGGAGTTACATGTACAGATTTTTACTTATAATGCTAGTACCGCTTTTTGTTTATGCAAAGAGTGGGATATTGACATATATTATAGATGGAGATAGCGTAGTTTTAAAAGATGGTGTTACTAATGTTATATGTCATCTTGGTGATTTAGACACACCAGAGATTAGAGTTAACACTAAACTAAAACGTGAAATGAAACAGTGTAAATTTTCTAAAGATGAGTTTATAAGTGCTGGGAAACTTTCTTTAAAATATGCAAAAACTATTTTAAAAGTTGGGAAAAAGTATGAGTATACTATCCCTAGATATTTTCCAAGTAAAAATCCTGTTTGTTATCTTAAAATTACAAAAGGTTTACATGTAGAGCTGTATCCTCGTTTTGATCAGCTTATGGTATCTCATGGATATGCTCTACCTTATATAATCCGCTCTACGCCAAAGTACACAAAGATGCTTTTAAGTATCGCAAAAGAGGCGAAAGAACAGAAAAAGGGTTTATGGAAAACTCATTTTGATTTAATGCAGTGTCTAGTAAAGCATAGATACTCTCTACGCTTTCTTAGGTGATGATGATAGGATTAAATGCTTTTGAAGCTACAAGAACATTATCTCCTATACTCATGTTTTGTACCTCTTCTTGAGTAGCAACTACTTTTGTTAAGTTGTTTTGTATAAGAAGAGTTACTATAAAGATAGTATCAGCTTTCTCTATTTTTATGATTTTAGCTGAAAATTTAAATTTTCCACTTAGCTGTGAGTTCTCAAAAAGTATATCAGGATTTCCACTCTTGTTTATTTCTCCATCTTCAACAATAAGAACATTTGAAGCTAGTTTATAGACTTCTGCTATATCGTGACTTATCATAAGTGTTGTTAGATTGAGTCTTTTGTGTATCTGCTCTATGTCATTTTGAAGCTGAACACGCATAGTGCTATCAAGTGCTGAAAGAGCTTCATCAAGAAGAAGTAGCTTTGGTTTTTTAGCAACTGCACGAGCAAGTGCAACTCGCTGTTTTTGCCCACCTGAAAGAAGTTCAGGATATTTGTTTTCAAACTTTGTTAACTCTACTATATCTAAAAGTTCTTCTATAAAATTTTCGTCTTTTGTTGGTTGAGCAAATCTTAGATTTTCTATAACACTCATATTTGGGAAGAGAGCATAGTCTTGAAAAACAAAACCTGTATCCCTTTCTTGTGGAGTTAAGTTTATGTTTTTAGTTGAATCAAACCATATCTCATTATCTACTTTTATGACTCCTTTATTGGGAATTTCAAGTCCACTTAGAAGTCTAAGAAGAGTTGTTTTACCTGAACCTGATTTACCAAAAACTGCGTTTAGAGAGTTACTTGCTATCTCAGTTTCAAAGTGAAAATTTGCATTTTTAAAACTCTTTTTAATGTCAATGTATATCATCTCAAAACTCCACTAAACTTTCTGTTGATGATATAAACTAATAGTAAAATCGAAAATGATATTAGAAAAAGAGTCAATGCATATTGGTTTGCCAAGTCATAGTTAAGTGCTTCGACTTCATCATAGATAGCTATACTTGCTAGTCTTGTTTCTCCTGGGATATTGCCACCTATCATTAAAACCACTCCAAACTCACCAACAGTGTGAGCAAAGGTTAGCACTATGCCTGTAAGAAGTGAGTTTTTTATGTTTGGAAGCTGTACATGTAAAAGGGTTTGTAGTTTCGATTTTCCTAGAGTATATGAAGCTTCAATGAGTGATTTTGGAAGTGTTTGAAGTCCTGATTGGATTGGGTGAACCATAAAGGGAAAACTAAAAAGGATAGAGCCTATTAAAATTCCTTCAAAACTAAGAACCAATCTCAAATCAAACCACTCTTCTACAAAACCCCCAATTGAACTGCTTGGTCCTAAAAAAATAAGTAAGTAAAAACCAATGACTGAAGGAGGAAGCACTAGTGGCATACTAACTATGGTCTCAATTACTGGTTTTATCTTTGATTTTGTAGATGAAATCCAAAGAGCTACGGGGATTCCAATAAGAAAGAGAACAACAGTTGTTATGAGTGCTACTTTAAAAGTGAGTAACATAGTCTCCAAAAACATTTAATTTTCTTCATTTATAAGTGAAATTTCATTGGCTTTTACGAGAGCTATAACTTCTAATCCATCTTTTAGTCCAAGTCGCTTTGAAGAGTTTGTTGTTATGATTGAGATTATGTTTGCATCTTTACATGTAAGAGATATTTTAGCAAGTACTTTACCGTTGTCAACTGAATCTATTTTGCATTTCATCTGGTTTGCTAGACTTATACTTCCAAGATTTGGTAGAGCAATAGCAACTTCTGTCTCCTTGAATACTACGGTTATTTTCTCGCCTATTTGTAAGTAATTACAACTTTTGGGAGTATCAAGTAAAACAGTGTTAAGTGTTGCCTGTTTTGTTTTGATATTTACCAATGATATTCCCTCATGAGAAGTGATTTTACTGATTTCTCCAGTGAGTTTGTTCATGGGATGATGTATCCATATTTTTTTAATATATGCTGACCACTATTTGAAAATATAAAATTATAAAAGTCCAATGAGTTTTTTTTGTTGTTTTTTTCTCCGTATTTAAGTATTACAATACCTTGTTTTATAGGTGCATAATCACTTTTGTTAAGCTCAATCCATTTGCCTTTATCTTGCATATTTGGTGATTTGACTACTGATTTTGCTGTTATGCCTATATCTGCTGAGTGTGAATAGATATATTGGTTTGTTTGTGAAACACTCTCTCCAAAGACTATTTTTGAATAGAGTTGTTTTTTTAAACCATATTTTGCAAGTACTTTTAAGCCTTCAATGCCGTAAGGTGCAGTTTTAGGATTTGGAATGGCAATTTTTTTTACCTTTTTATCTTTTAATCCTTCTAAGCTCACATTTATCTTACTGTTTAGACTCCAAAGCACTAACATGCCATAAGCATATATTTTTGGTTTTGTGATTGCTAAATTTTTTTCATATAAGTATTCAGGGTACTTCATGTTTGCAGACATAAACAGATCAAAAGGTGCCCCATGTTGAATCTGTGCTGTAAGTTTTCCAGATGAAGCTACAATGGTAACTATTTTAATACCACTTTTTTTAGTATAAGCAGTTGCTATTTCATCAAATGCAAATCTAACATTTGCTGCTACTGCTACTTTTAAAGATTTTGCATAGATACTTGAAGAGATAAAAAGAGCAATTAAAATTAATCTAATCATCTTTGTACATAAATTTGAAAGGAATTCTTACTATTTTAGGCTTATAACCAGTAAAACCACCCCAGATAGCTACTAAAAGAAGTTGCAGCCATATTGGTGCTCCTAAAAGAGAGGAGCCGTAAAAAATAGTTAAACTAACTCCTATGATGATTAAAAAGTCTATAATTGTATCTACTGTTTTAGTTGCTTTATCTTTTGGCATTTTATTCCTTTATTAACAAAAAATTACTAAATTTCAATAATTGTTTTGTTGCGACCACTATTTTTTGCTTTATATAGAGCATTATCTGCTCTTTTTAGAAGAGTCTCTACAAGATCTCCTTTTTGAAGTGTTGAAACTCCTATGCTACATGTAAGTGACTCTATATGTTCAAATTTATAAGTCGATATAATTTTTCTAATTTTTTCTGCTAGTTTATACCCATCATTTATATTTGTCTGAGGCAGCATTATAATGAATTCTTCTCCTCCCCATCTTGCAAATAAATCAAATGCTCTTGTATTAAATGATATTATTTGACTGAAAGTATATAGCGTTGTATCTCCTACATCATGTCCATAATTATCATTAACTTGTTTAAAATAGTCAATATCAATAAAAAGAAGTGTCAGCGGATTTAAATGTCTTAAACTTCTTGAAAATTCTTTTTCGTAATGCTCATTAAATTTTTCTCTTGAATAAATTTGTGTTAAAGAATCAATATTTGCCTTTTTCATAAATTCTTCAGTATTTTGTTGGAGTTTTGTTATGTCAGTAAGTATAATAACATATATATTTTCATCACCTACTATTTTATCTATCTTTATATTCATAATATATAATTTTTTATTCTTGTTTTTTATTCTTATTATTCTATTTTCTTTTTTTTGTGCATTTATTGTTTTGATTAACTCATCAATATCTGTGCTAAAATCAATATCTAAAAAACAATTTTCCTTGTCAATAATACTATTTAATGTTAGGTACTCTTTTTTAAATTCCTTAATTGAATTTATATCAAAAAGTTCTAAAAATGATTTATTGGCAGAAATAATATCTTTATTTGATTTAACAATAATAATCTGCTCCATTGCATCTATGATTGATTGAAGTTGCAAGTTATTTTTTGCAATAAATATACCCTCCAAGAAGGAGATAGAAAAAAAGATTATGATTAAATATAGTTGTTTAAATTCTTCCAAGTAGCCATTGTAATAAAAAAATAGTACTATACAGTATTGAAGTATTGTTATTAATGCGAATAAAGTATATTTATTTATTTTCAACTAAGGACCTTTTAAATAAATTAAATTATAATATTTTAAGCATTAAAACTGTATTAATTATTATATTTTTTACATGAACCTTTGCAGTTTTATGTAAAAAGTCTATTATATTAGGAGCTCAATGAACTCAGTTAATAATGTTTTTAATAGTAAATTAGAGATAAAAAAGTCTACATTTATCTCATTTTTAACGCCTATAGAAGAGTTTAATTCTCTACATGAAAAGCTAAAAAATGACCATCCAAAAGCAAATCATATCGTTTGGGCAAAGCGTTATTTGAATAAGTATGAGCAGATTGTAGAAAACTGTAGTGATGATGGTGAGCCAAAAGGAACTTCAGGTCCACCAGTACTCAATGTCATGCGTGGTAATGAGCTTTTAGAGTGTGGGATTTTGATTGTACGCTACTTTGGTGGAACAAAACTTGGTACAGGTGGGCTTGTAAGAGCTTATGGAAGAGGGGCCAAAGATGTTATATCAGCTTCTAATATAGTACCTTTTGTAAAAAAAGAACCATTTAAATTTTCTACTATTTATTCTTTAGTACCACGTTTTGAATATTTTTTAGACAAAGAGAGTCTACATGTACAGAACAGAAGCTATGAAGTAGATTGTATTGTTTGGCACATGAGTTTGAGTGAGCAGGAGCGAAATCTTTTTTTAGAGTTCGCTACTATATTTGAGAGAGGTGGATTTAAAGTTCTATAGCTTCTATATCTATAGTTATCTTTACATCATCCCCAACAACAAAACCACCACTTTCTAGCATTTTATTCCAAGTAAGTCCAAAATCTTCTCTTTTTATATCACCTTCAAGTGTAAATCCAACTCTAAGATTGCCTTGCATATCTTTAATAACACCATGAATTGTACTTTTTAGTTTTATTTTTTTTGTGATTCCGTGCATAGTTAGATTGCCGGTTAAATACTTTTTATTTATTGAAGTCATAGTAAACTCTATAACCGGAAATTCTTCTGCATTAAAAAAATCAGGACTTTTGAGATGATTGTCTCTCTTTTTTATGCCTGTGTTAACAGAATCTGTATCAACTGTTGCTATTAGTTTTGTAATTGTTTTTGTTTTTTCATCAAATTCAAGATCTGCATCAAAACTTTTGAAGTTACCTTTTACATTTGATATCATTAGATGTTTTATAGAGAAACCTACATTTGAGTGAGCAGTATCTAAAACATATTCGCTTGCAAAAAGAAAACCCGAAGTCAATAGAAGTGATAATATAAATTTTTTCATAAATATTCCTTTTGGATAGTATAATAGGAAAAAACTTATATTAAGTTGTGATAAAAAAGTTATATTTTAATTAAAAGTACATCTCAACGACTTGCCAAGTTGCAGAAGTACAAATTCCAGCAAGTAACCCAGCAAGTAGGTCATCACCCATAACTCCTAAACCACCTTTAACATCTCTGTCAATTCTACCTATGAATGAAGGTTTCCAAATATCAAAGATTCTAAAGAATATAAAACAAAGAGCTAATTGAAAATAGTTTGATGTATCTACAAAACTAAATGCCAACCAAAGACCAACTACTTCGTCTATGACAATGCTTTTGTCATCATGAGTTCCTGTCTTTTTTTCGTAGATGTTTATCTGTTTTATGCCTATAATAGTAATTAGAATTGTTAGTAAAAGAAGAGTATCTACTTGAACGTACTGAAGAATCAATACTCCTACAAACGCAGCGGCAATGCTTCCCATAGTTCCAGGTGCCCAAGGAGAAAGCCCGCTATAAAAGAATGTTAAAAATAGTTTTCTCATTTTTATCTCTAAGTTAATGACATTGTTTGATGAAGATTCATCAATTCAAGGTAAAAATCTTTTTCATCATGAGATTCTAAAAGTCCAGAAGTTGGGAAAATATTGTCATATATTTTCTGTATATTTTCAAATCTATTAGGAAACATTTCACTAAGAAGTATTGCTGAAATATCTTTTCTCATAAGAACAGCAGGCGGTAAAATACCTACTTTTAAAAGCTCCATAAGGGTCTCTGAATCATATTTAATATGATGGTGTTGCCCATGAGGGCAAGTGTTTTTACTTACCAAAGTTTTACACTCGTTACAGTAAACAAACTCTGTAATGATATCTACATCAATATCTAGTGATTCGTATTTATTGAGGATAGATTTAATCTCATTTTTATCATAGTACATTCCTATGCCACTATGGCTTTGTCCAAGAACAAGCTTGTCGCATCCAAAGTTACGAGCACAGATACTGTCTAAAACAGCATTGTTATAACCAGCAAATATATATGTGTTTTCAAATGGAACTATAATAACTCTACTTCTTGGAAGATAGTTATCTACAAAATATTGTAGAGTTTTAAGCCTTAGTTTGTAAGAGATAAGATCTTCTTTGTAAGGTTTTAGCAAAAATATAACTAACATGTCAGTCTTCTCAAGAGTGATTCTAATGAGTCTTTCATGAGCCCTGTGAAAAGGTCTTGCACTCATCATGACTGAAGATACGGTTTTAGGTTGTATTCTCTTTTTTGCTTCATTTATTGTCTTTTTAATATCTTTTATATCATCAAAGTCAAGTTCATATTCTCCACTAACAGCATAATCTCCAAGGCGTTTTAAAAACAGTTGAGTTTCAGGATTTGAAGTATCATAAGTACCAAAAATTTGTTCTATTCTTCTCTTTTTGTTGATTTCAAAAACTTCATCTACTTTAATATGCCCTTTAATCTCTCCATCTACTATGAAATCAAGAATTTCACCTTGAATAGCGTTTGTTAAAACTTTTGCATTTTTCTTTCCAAAAGGGGCTATGATAAAAGGAAAAGGGAAAGGAATACCTTTGTAAAAACCAGTTTTATCAACCTCTTGAGACTCTTTTTTATTCATAAGTTTATCTACAGGAGCGAGTATACCCTCTTTTGCAAAAGAGAGTGTAGCTAAAGCCTGCTTGTCAATGAAAAGCTGCCTATTATTATTTTTTCTTTTCATTTTACTATCTCCTTTTTAAGGAAGTAAATTCCTAAAAAATTCCTCTCACTGAAGCTTTGCCTTTGGCAAGAGCATATTAAATAATTATTATTTTTTCTTTTTAATGCCATATTTCTTTCTTTTCTCCCAAAGGCTTTTTCTTGAAATTCCTAGTTTTTTTGATAGCTCTGTATCTGGAAACTTGTTTTGAAAATTTAGTATTATGTATTTAACATAATCATCAATACTTAGTATATCGCTTCTATCAAAAACTTTATTATCAGTTGCCAACTCTATTTCAGTGAGCAGTTCTTGATTTTCATTTATGTCAGTTGTTGATACGATTGCACGTCTATCTTCTATAAGGTTTAATACTTTTGTCTTTTCACTCTTTTTTATATTTTGTAGGTCAACAAGATACAGAAGTTCATTATAAGGGGTTTTTACAATTTTTTCAATAGCATTATCACAAGTAAGTGAAATAAATGTAAAAGGTTCACTTTTCTCTACACTATAGTGAAAAACAACTGCGTCAGCATGCTTTTGAAAGTTAGTTTTTAGAAGTACAGGAAGTTTTGTTTTGGTGTTGATTGGTTTAAGCTCTGAGCTTTCAAAAAGATTGTTTACATACTCTTTATACGTAATATTCTCTTTTTTTAGAGCCTTAAAGTCTTTTAGATGTTGAAGTTTTCTTATGAGCTCTTCTATCATAAAAGGTTTTTGAATATAGTCATTTGCTCCAGCGTTGATAGGGTTTGAAACCGTATCGTTGCTTATGTAAGAGATCATCAAAATTATTATCGATGATTTATGTTTTTCGATTACTGGATAGAAATTTTGTCCAGATATATTGGTAGAGAGTAAAACAGCATCATATCTCTCATCTTTTACAGCATCTTTGATTGAAGCTGCCATGTCGCAATGATAACCTATTTCTGTTAGCTTTGAAGCAATACTTTGTGCCAAATAAATCTCATTTTCTACAATCAAAATTTTCATTTTTGAGTCTCTTTCGACTTCACTAAAGTCCATTTTAAATTTTTCATCAATCTTTCCAATTATAATATTTTAATGAAGCAGTTGCACTTACAGCAACCCCTTCTTCTCTTCCTATAAAACCAAGTTTTTCTGTTGTCGTAGCTTTTATGTTTACATGTAGAGGTTCTACATGTAGAATATCGGCTATTGTTTCTCTCATGAGCTTTTTGTATGGGAATAGTTTTGGTGATTCAGCCATAATAGTTAAATCACAATTTACCACTTTAAATCCAACGTTATATAAAAATGAGACAACTTTTTTAAGTAACTCTTTTGAATCAGCCCCTTTATGTATAGGGTTGGAATCAGGAAAAAGTTCACCTATATCGCCTGCACCACTTGCACCCAAAAGTGCATCTATAAGAGCATGAAGAGCTACGTCTCCATCAGAGTGTGCCTTAAAACCTCTCTCATCTTTAATCTCAACTCCACCTAAAACCATCTTTTTGCCAATCTCAAATGGATGGACATCGTAACCATTGCCTACAAACGTATCTTTTGAAGGATTTTTTAACTCTGAAATTATTTCAATATCTTCTAAAGAGGTAACTTTATTTGCAGCCCTATCACCAAGCACATACTTAACTCTTCCACCATTGGCTTTTATAGCACTACTGTCATCTGTAAAATCATCTACATGTAAGAGTGCATTTTTTAAGGATTTTGTATTTGAGAGTTGAGGAGTTTGGATGAGTTTTACTTCATCCCTGTTGATAGTATTACTTTTATATACAACAGTATCATAAACAGGTAGATATGGTACGACTATGTCAGCAGTTTGAGATTTGTCTATGATTCTTTTAATCATATCTTGAGGGACACAAGTTCTTGCAACATCACTCACCAAGACATCGTTACTTTCGACATGGAAAAGGGCATTTTTAAGAGATTCTTGTCTGCTACTTCCACCAATTATATAGGTAAAATCACTATTAAAAAGTTTCATATACTCTATTTCATCTTCTGAACAGACAATAATAGTTTTTTTAAAAGTGTAATTTTTAGTTATATTTTGAGTGGCATATAACCACAATGGGGTGTGCCCCGTTCTTAGCCACTGTTTTTTGGCAGACATCTTAAACCGTGAAGATGTTCCTGCTCCCAACATAACTAGAGATAAATCGGGCAAATTTAGTCCTTTTTTCTTAAGTGTTACGATATTATACACTATGAAAGCTTTTTTTTATCTTTTTTGTGTTAAATTCTTTCTTTTAAACAAGGATACGCAATGCGAAAACAGTGGGTTGAGAATCGAATAAATGACAAAGTCAGAACTCAGATGCATTATGCTCGTCAGGGAATTATAACTGAAGAGATGAAATATGTTGCCAAAGTAGAAAATTTGGCTGAAGAATTAGTGAGAAAAGAGATTGCACGTGGTAGGATGATAATCCCAGCCAATGTTATGCACACTTCACTAAAACCAATGGCAATCGGAATTGCCGCAACTTGTAAAGTAAACTCAAACATAGGTTCATCTGCATTAGCCAGTGACCCTTCAATGGAAGTTGAAAAAGTAAAAGTTTCTGAAAAACATGGAGCAGATACTGTTATGGATCTTTCAACTGGTGGAGATTTAGATGCGATTAGAAAAGAGGTCATAGCAAACTCTAACATTCCTGTTGGAACTGTGCCAATGTATCAGATTTTACATGATATAAACAATAAAATAGAAGATTTAACTATAGAGAAGATGCTAGAAGTCATCGAGCGTCAAGCAAAGCAGGGTGTTAGTTACTTCACTATCCACGCTGGATTTTTGCTTCGCACTATGCCTTTGATAGCAAAAAGAAAAATGGGCATAGTAAGTCGTGGTGGTTCACTTATGGCTGCGTGGATGATGCACTACCATAAAGAAAACCCTTTCTATACGGCATTTGATGAAATACTAGATATTTGTCGCAGGTATGATGTTTCACTCTCTCTTGGTGACTCTCTTCGTCCAGGTTGTCTTTATGATGCGAGTGATGAAGCTCAACTTGGTGAACTGAAAGTTTTGGGTGAATTGACTTTACGAGCTTGGGAAAAAGATGTTCAAGTTATGATTGAAGGTCCAGGGCATGTTCCTTTAAATCAGATAGAACGCAATATGAAGTTAGAACGTGAGTATTGTCACGAAGCTCCTTTTTACATTCTAGGACCTCTTGTAACAGATATTGCGGCTGGCTATGACCACATTAGTAGTGCTATTGGAGCAGCTATTGGTGGGTGGCATGGTGCTAGTATGCTCTGTTATGTTACTAAAAAAGAGCATTTAGGACTTCCAAATGCTGAGGATGTTAGAGAAGGAATCATAGCTTACAAAATTGCAGCACATGCCGCTGATATTGCTCGAGGTAGAAAAAATGCTATGGATATTGACAATGAAATGAGTGATGCAAGATATGGTTTTGATTGGAATAAACAGTTTGAACTCTGTTTTGATCCAGAACGAGCTAAAGAGTATCATGATGAGACTCTACCGCAAGATGTATTTAAAGATGCAGAGTTTTGTTCTATGTGTGGACCAAAGTTTTGTTCATATAAAATTTCACAAGAGATTGTTAAAAATAATCCTGAATTAGTAGATTCGTAAAGAAAATATTAATTTAATTGAGATATAATTACTCTTAATTAAATTGATGTTAAATTAAAAAGAAAATTAAATAATATAAAGGAAAAAGATGTTAGACAAGAATAGTGTTCTTGAAGCACTAAAAGGTGTTAAATATCCTGGTTTCGAGAAGGACATAGTGACTTTTGGTTTTGTAAAAAACTTAGAAGTCAATGATGGAAACGTGTTTGTTGAAGTAGAGATACTCTCAGCAAGCAAAGAGATAGCAAGTGAGTTAAAAACAAATGTAAACTCAGTAATTCATGCGTTAGGAGCACAACGCATAGATATATCTATAAAACAACCAAAAGAGCCAGCTCAAAAAAGCAACTCGCAAAGTGGTAAAAACATAACTCCACATGTAAAAAACTTTGTAATGGTAAGTTCAGGAAAAGGTGGAGTTGGTAAAACAACTACAACTGTAAACCTAGCGATTGCTTTAGCAAGTCAAGGTAAAAAAGTTGGACTACTTGATGCCGATATTTATGGACCAAATGTACCTCGTATGTTAGGTGTAGTTGGTAAAAGCCCAGAGATAGTTGGACAAAAAGTTAAGCCTATTCTTGCTCATGGTGTAGAGATGATGAGTATGGGAAGTCTTATGGAAGAGGGGCAATCTCTGATTTGGAGAGGATCTATGATTATGAAGGCTATTGAGCAACTGCTTCGTGATATCCTTTGGAGTGAATTAGATGTATTGTTTATTGATATGCCTCCTGGAACGGGTGATGCTCAGCTTACTTTAGCTCAAAGCGTTCCCGTGACAACAGGAATTTGTGTTACAACTCCTCAACAAGTTGCACTAGATGACACTGAGAGAAGTTTAGATATGTTCCAAAAACTTCATATTCCAATCGCTGGAATTATGGAAAACATGAGTGGATTTATCTGTCCAGATACTGGAAAAGAGTATGATATTTTTGGCAAAGGTACAACTGCACCATTGGCAAAGAAGTTTGAAACACAAGTTATAGGTGAAATTCCAATTGAGCCTGCTGTTCGTGAAGGTGGAGATGCTGGAAAGCCAGTAGTTCTTTTCAAGCCTGAGAGTGAAACTGCAAAGAGATACCAAGCAGCAGCAAGTAAGCTTTGGGAAGAGATTGAAAAAGTAAACGAAGAGGGCGGAGCTAATAACGAAGCAATTCAGCCAACTATTGGTGTCAATGGTGGAGCAAGTGCGTGCTCAACTGGAGCTACTGCATCAAGCGCCCCCACAAGTGGAGGGTGAGGCTGTTAATTAGCTCTAAGTTTTAGAGATACAAGAAATTAACGGTTGAATTTTATTTATAAAAATAGAAGGTAATATGAAAAAGATTAATGATGTTGAAGAGTTTAAAGCTCTCATAAAAAAGACTGAATCAATAAAAGGTTATAGAAAACCGATAGGTTTTGGAATTGCAAGAGTTGACAGAGGTCAGTTAAATAGTGAAAAAATACTACAAGCAAATTTCCCAGTTATAAACTGGGGAGAGAACTTTGGAAGTGCAGCAGTTTTTATTGCAGCTCTTTTGGATAGCGGTATAAAAGTAGATTTTAGTGGTAGCGAGTTTGTGTGTGATGTGAAGAAAAAGTTTGTTAAAAATGCATACAAAGCTTTTACTCCATACATAAATGAAGCAAGTGACGATGCTCATAAAAATGTTCAAGTTATCAGCATGTTAAACTGGATAAGAAAATCAGATGAGCTTAGAGATGATTATAGATTGGTTTTCATTTTTGATGATGAAGATTTGAAGAGTGTTGAAGCAGTATATCTTAAGTTATATGCTCTCTCAACTGGAAAAGCAGCTCTAAGAAGTTTAAATCTAAATGGTGCTTTTGGAGTACTTGGAAACGTAGCATGGTCTATGGGAATTCCAATTGAACTTGATTGGTTAAGAGCAAATGAGATAGAGATGAAGCTTCAGGGTACTTACCCTATTATAGAATCAGTTGATAAATTTCCTAGATTTCTTTCTCATGTGATTCCACAAGACAATACTCGTATCTTAGATGCTAGTAAAGTTCGTATGGGAGCACAACTGAGTGCTGGAACTACTGTTATGCCAGGAGCAAGTTACATCAACTTTAACGCTGGAACTACTGGGGCTGTTATGGTTGAGGGGCGTATAAGCTCTTCTGCAATAGTTGGTAAAGGTAGTGATGTTGGTGGAGGAGCTAGTATACTTGGTGTCCTTAGTGGAACTGATGGAAATCCAATTGCAATTGGAGAAAACACTCTTCTTGGTGCAAACTCAGTTACAGGAATTCCTTTAGGAGACGGTTGTATCGTTGATGCAGGTATCGCTATACTTGAAGGTACTAAAATAGGTGTTGCACCTGCTCAAGTAGTTAAGATAAAAGAGGTAAATCCAAGCTTTACATGTGAGAAAAGTGATGAGGTTCAGTTTGTTAAAGGGCTTGATTTAGCAGGTTTCAATGGTGTTCATTTTAGACAAAATAGTACCAATGGAATGATAATAGCATTGAGAAGTCAAAGAGAAGTTTTTTTAAATAGTGAGTTACATTAACAGATTAGGAGGGGCTTTTGTCCCTCTATTTATTGAGTTGTTGATTCATAAATTCTTCAGCCCATTTTACTGATACTGCATTATAAGTTTTATTTGCTATTTCTTGTTCTTTAAATATCCAATCACCACAATCACCACATTTTCTATTATATTTTTCAAGTTCACTAAAGCTCATACCTTCTACTTGAGACAGTCTTTTTTTACACTCTGAATCACTACATTCTAGTACTTTCATACCAATCCTTTTATCCATATTTTATCATATTAAGAAGTTATAAT
>CAZHBU010000041.1:0-18296 GCA_964530865.1 uncultured Sulfurospirillum sp. | reverse complement strand
TCTCTTTTGCTGATCTATTTGCCCAACTGATAACTTGTGAATCACCAAAATCATACGCCTCAATAACTAAATCTTTCATTTTTTCAAAAGTTGCTCTTTGTGACATTAATTTTGTTTCTAAGAACTTAAAATAATTACTTTGAAGCATCTCTAATCTCTTAAAATCATAACGACTATTTTTAGCTTCTAACTCAAAAATAATCTCTTTTTGTTCTACTACTCCTAAAAATTTATCTCTCTCATCTATAATGATAACACGTCTTATGTTATGGTCAACCATAGAGTTAAGGGCATACCCTAATTCTCTAATAGAATATGCCTTAACTAAGTCCTTAGTTGACATGTCATAGGCATTTGTTGTACTAAAGTCAACATCTTCATTATATAAAAATAGTATATCACGCTCTGTCAAGATACCTATTGGTAACTCTTTTGAGTTAAGCACAACTATATAACGTAAAGATTTACTGTGCATCTTATCAACAACTTCTTGTAAAGTTGCATGTATATCTACTCTGTCATCTCTTTTTTTATAAAACTTTTTCAGTAACACAAATGCCCTTATTTGTAGTCTATTTTACTTTTTCTAAGTATTCGCCTTTAGCAGTATCAACCTTTATAACTGCTCCTTCAAGTATATGAAAAGGAACTTGAACAACTGCTCCACTCTCTAAAGTTGCTGGTTTTTTACCACCTTGAGAATCTCCTTTAAAATTTGGTGGAGTCTCTACTATTTTGAGTTCAACCACTGCTGGGGCATCTACTCCTATTGGTTTTCCATTGTGAAAAAGCATCTCTACATTCATGCCATCAATAATCCACTTTGATACGTCACCAACTTGGTCATAAGTCAAGCCAATCTGATCATAAGTTACTGTATCCATGAACTGAAGCATCTCTCCATCATCATAAAGATACTGCATTGTTTTATCTTCAAGATCTGGTTTTTCACACTTATCACCTGCATGAAATGTTTTTTCAATCAATTTTCCATTTGCATAAGACTTTATTTTACATCTTACAAAAGCTGCACCTTTTCCTGGTTTTACATGTTGATATTCAACAATTTTAAAAGGTGTTCCATTTAACTCTATTTTCAAGCCTTTTTTAAGGTCGCTCATTCCTACTGTAGCCATATAATGCTCCTAAATTTTTAAGTGATTATACCTAATTTTACATTACAACTTTATTTGTACATTTTTTCGTATAAAATAAACATAAAACTGCTTATTATATAACTTATTATAATTTAAATCTTAATTAAATATGGTGTTATATAACGTAAACTACATAAAAAATACAATTTAATTTATATTTAACAATGTATAGTGTATACTATATTTCTTTAAAGAAATATATAAGGGCAATATATGACTAATTTGAGTATTGAAGAAAAAAAAGCGTTAGAAGAGGTTTTTATAGTTTTGGATAGAAGAAAAAATAAAAAACTAGAGTCTATTAAAAAATATACAATATTTTATAAATATATGAGAATGTTTTCAAAAAAAGAGTTATTAATAACTAAATAGTAGAGGGTAACTAGTACCCTCATAAAATTTATATTGCTTTAGTGTTATCCATTAAAACTGGAACAAATATTAAAGATACTATCACCGCTATAACTGTACCAAATATCAAAGCAACACCTAATCCACCAAATATAGGGTCACTTGCTAAAAGTGTACTAGCAAGTATAATCGCTGCTGCTGTTAAGAAAATAGGCTTTGCTCTAGTCGCTGTTGCCACAGCTATCGCCTCTCTCTTTTCCATATTTTTATCTCTTATCAGTGACTTTGCAAAGTCAATAAGAAGAAGTGAGTTTCTTGAGCTAATGCCCATAAGTGCAATAAAACCAATAAGAGAAGTTGCTGTAAGAAAAAATGTATCAGCAGTAAAAATATTCATTATCCAATGCCCTACAATTACTCCAATAATTGAGAGAAAACTTCCTAAGAGGATGATTCCACTAATAGCAAAACTTTTATAATATATAACCATAAGTAAAAAGATAAGTATAAGTGCAGCAATAAAAGCAGCTCCTAAGTCTCTAAATGTATCCATAGTTACTTTCATCTCTCCATCCCATACTAAATCAAAAACTTCATCTGTCTTTTTATTGGTCAGTTTAAAATCGAAAAGGTGAGAAGATTCTACTTTATACTCTTTAGAAAGGGTATCTTCAATTTTACTTCTAGCATCTAAAAGCGGATATACTTGTGAAACTAAATCCGTTTCTGCCGTTATATTGACCATCTTTTTAAGATTTTTTGTCATTATTATTGGATTTGAATCTATCTTGTTGATAGTTACAATCTCATTCAATGGTATCATCATACCTCTTTTATTCATCAGTTTCAAAGATGATAACTTTTTTTGTAAAGCGTGCTTAGAGAATGAGGATAGATTCTTAGTTTCATCACTTAAAACCAAGAATAGAGGAATCTGTTCTAATGAGTTTTCGCTATTTTTAACAGCTATTTCCATACCTTCAAATGATAAATATAATATTTGATTTGCTTGTTCTATACTTAATCCCGATTTTATTAGTTTTTCTTTGTTGATTATAAGTTCAAACTTTTTATAAATCTCATCATGCATTATATCTACATCTACTAAACCATCGATTGATGCTAAAATAGATTTGATTCTAATGGAGAGTTCACGTAACTCTTTTGGGTTTTTTCCATACAATTCAACAACAACCGAAGCAAGAGTAGGAGGACCTGAGGGCTGTTCTATCATTTTTATAGAAGTTCCATCTTTTAGTTTTTCACATTTAGATTGTATAATTGGTCTTAATCTATGAACCATATTAAATGAACTCTCATCTCTTGAATGCTTGTCTGTAAGATTTACGACTATTTCTGCAACATTTTCACCCATCTTCATACCAGAACCTTTTACGAGTCCAGCGTAATCAAGAGGTGAACCCATGCCACTAAATATTTCCATATCTGTAACACTTTGCTCTTTTTTTAATATATCTGTTATACATGTAGATATTTTTGCAGTCTCAATATAGGAACTTCCAACTGGAGCATCAACATATAGAGTGAACGTATTATCACTTTTTCCTGGTAACATTTTTGCTAGAACCAACTTTGATGGGAACATCATAATAGAACCAATAAAAGCTAAAAGTGTTATTAAAAGTACTATCGTTTTTTTAAACTTGCTATTTATTATAGAAAATATGAATGACTCTAATCTTTTCATTTTTCTTCCTTTATAACTTCACTATTTTTTTTATTATGATGGTGCATTTTAGGCTTTTTCAATAATCTTTTTGCCATATATGGTGTAAAAATATATGCGATAATTAGGGAAGCAAATAGTGCAACTGGTACATTTGCAGGAATTGGTTTCATAAACTCACCCATCATCTGCCCAACAAATGCCATTGGAACCATTGTTAAAATGATAGCTAATGTTGCTATATTTGTAGGAGCACCTATCTCATCAGTTGCTTCAATCACAATCTCATCCATTGTTTTATCAATCGAGTCATGTGAGTGAAGATGCCTATGTATATTTTCAATAACAATAATTGCGGCATCCACTAAAAGACCCAAACTAAGTAAGAATGCAAATAGTGTAATTCTGTTTATAGTTTGGTCAGTCATAAATGCAACAAAAACTGTAATTGCCAAAATGGCTGGTACAGTAAAAGTTACAATAACAGACTCTCTCCAACCAAGCACAAAAACTAATAAAATTGCAATAATCACAATAGATATAAGTAGATGAAAAACAAGCTCATTAACAGCCTCGTCAGCCCTTTCCCCATAGTTTCTAGTAATAATAAAACCTATGCCATCTTTTTCTAATTCTGGAGCTATCTCTTCAACTGAGTTAACTATGTCTTCTGCAATAAAAACTGCATTTGTTCCTCTTAACTTTGAAAGGCTCAAAGTAACTGCTTCTTGATTGGACGTAAATTTATTTTGTTTTTTATATGTAATATCAACTTTTTTATGATTTTGAATATCATCCCCAGATGATACACTAGCTACATCTCTTAAATATATTGGAGAACCCATGTATTGAGCTATAATCAAATCATTTACATCTTTGACACTTTCAATTGCATTTCTAATTCCAAAAACAACAAGTTGACCATCTTTTGTTCTATTTTTAACATCAGGAACTTGAACAGCAAGTGATTTAAGAGCTTGTACAATCTGCCCCATGGAGAGATGAAAACCTGAAAGTTTTTCCAAATCAACCTCAATATTAAACTGCTTTTTTCGCCCACCTTTTATCTCACTTTTTGCTACATTTTTTATGGTATTAAGTCTGTTTTGAACTGCTTTAACTCTTTGATACAGTGCTACTTGATCTACTTTACTTTCATCTTTTGAATAGAATAATATAGATATAATTGGAACATCTATATCTATATCAAAAGGCTTCACAAGTGGTTGCATTACACCTTTTGGTAGTTGATCCATATTTTGCATTACTTTATCATACAACTTTAAGTTTGACTCTTCGCGATTCTCACCAATATAATACATAACATTAACAATACCAACACTTTGAGCAGCAACACCATATATATGTTCAACACCCTTTATCTCTTTAATTCTTCTCTCTAAAGGTTTCAATATAACATTGTCAATCTCTTTTGGAGTGGCTCCAGGCATCATAATCATGATGGTTCCCCCACTAATTGCAATCTGTGGGTCTTCTTCTCTTGGTGTAATTTCAAGTGCTATATAACCTAATAACAGTAAAAAAATTCCCAGAAGTGGTGTTAATGGGTTATGTAAAAAACCTTTTGCAAGTTTTCCTGCAATATCTGTGATTTTATATTCACTTTTTTCTTGCATAAAAACTCCTAGTTAACTTTTACAATTGCATACATACCAGGGTATATATTTTTACTTTTAGATTTAAAATCTACTTTTAATTTAAATGTATGTGTCATAGGATTTGAACTTGGAATAATAGAATCTATAACTCCTTCACCACTAATTTTTAATGAAGGTATTTCATAGCTAACTTTTTGCCCAACTTCTATACTTGCAAGATTACTCTCTGAAATCTCTGTTGTAATTTTAAGATTGCTTAAGTCTGAAAGAACAAAAGCAGGCATTCCTGGCATTGCCATTTCACCAACTTTTATATTTTTTGCTATTACAACTGCATCATTTGGAGCGGTAATTCTAAGGTACTTATACTGATTTAAAACCTCTTGCAACTTTGCTTTTGCCTGCTGTATCTGTTTTTTAGAGATTGCAACCATCGCTTTTAAATTTTTTTCAGCAAGTTCAAGGTTTTCTACATCATACTTTGAAACCATATCTTTTTTTAATAATCTTTTATGTCGCTGTAGATTTAATAGCAAATTTTGATATTGATTACTATACATTTGAGATGCTAATTGAGCCTGTGAAATTGCAAGGTTTACTTGTGCTTTTGCACTATCAATCTCTTTTGAATCTATCTCATAAAGAAGGTCACCTCTTTTAACCCTTTGTCCATCTTCAACACCTACTGCAATTACAAAACCCATATATCTGCTTGTTATCATTTTTTGATTATCTGAAATAACACTACCTGTTAAATTCAGTACTTCTGCATTTATACTAGTTGCTATTACTGATAAAAAAACTATTAATTTTATATAATTTCTCATATTTCTCCTCCATTTGCTATCTTTTCTAATTCTAATATTTTACTACTTCTACTATTTTGAATCTCTTTAAGTTTTAAAATTTTTTCTATCTCTAGCGACTGTTTGATGATAACATCATTGATAGAAACAAGTTTTTCTTGATACCTTCCTAAGTAGTTTTTATAAATTGTTCTTGTAAGTTCAATCTCTTTTGTCAAACTATCAATATCAAAATCAAAACTTTTTATTTCTGTTGTAATTTTTTCTACCTGTAGAGTAATACCTTTTATGGCCAAATCTACTTGGGATTGTACTTTTAGATTTTCCACTCTTGCTTTTTCAATATTTTTACTACTAATACCACCATTGAAAATATTCCATTTCAACTGTACGCCAAAGGTGTAAGCATCATGATCTTTAAAATCTCCTAAAAAAGTATTGTCGGCACTTCCGTACTCAGCAAATGCTCCTATTTGAGGTAAGTTTGATGACTTTTCTAATTTTATAGCCATATCGGTTATTTTTAAGCCCTGTTTTACTTTTCGTATATCTATATTTTGCTTCAGTATTTCATCAAGGTTAAGTGTTTTAGCTTCTACTTTTTTATAACTACCAGAAACTGACTCTACTTTGGTATTCAATAAAAAAGATATAAAGTGATAAACCAATTTTTTATTTACTTCAGCTTTATTGATCATTCTTATTACATTCGCTCTTTTTGATTGAACTTCTAGTAAATCTACTTTTTTTGCATAACCCTCATCAATCATACTTTGAGCCATGTCTTCAAGCTTTACCATATGGTTTTTAATGATATTCAAATTATGTAAATACGAATTTAGAAGATATATATCAAAATAACTTTTTTTCAGCTGGTACACTTTTTCATTTGTAATTTTTTTTGTATCAAGCTTACTCATTTTTTCTAAGGCTTTTGTTATTTTTCCATACTGTTCTAGTTTTCCACCGACATACAAAGGTAATTGATATGTAAGTTTTGTTTGAAAATGATTTCTAGCATCTGGGTAATTAAGATTTTTAGGTTGTGTTTCTAGTAACTCTGCTGCATTACCAGGCAAGCCACTCATTTGTCCCAAAAACTCATCAAAACCAAAATCATTAAAACTAGCTTCTCTACTTTGTAACTTAAAACCAAAAACATTTCCAGCATCATTAGATCTCATTGCGGTTTGTATGAAATCTAACTTTCCGTAATTGTAGCCAACAGCAATTTCATGTTCAAAAGTTTTTATTTTCTCCTCAAACTTAGCAACATTTATCTCCAAGTTATCTTTTTTAAGAATAGAAATAGCATTTTCTAAACTTAAATTTTTATATGCTTCATTTGAAGCAAAAATAGGCAAAACTATAAAAGCCAGCCATAGTAACAATTTCATCACACACTCCATTTTTTAAAAGTCGCATATTATATCAAACATACGACTATTTTTATCTTAATTAACTATGAGATTTCACAATAAGTACTGTCATTTTAATGTTAATTACTATAAATCTTATGAATTGCCATGGAATACAATTTCTTCTAAACTTAGTAAATCCTGTAGGCACTGGTGTATAGTCATTTTGACTATATGGTGTTAATTTCATTTTTAATCCTTCTATTTAATTATCACATTTTTATTGGGCAAAGCTCAATAAAAATTCCTCGCGACTAAAGCACACCCTTTCGGTCGTACTTGTTTCTCTACATGTAGTGATTTATTCTGGAATTAATCTCCAAAAAGGCTTCAATTTTGCTTTCCACATAAATGCATAATGCAACAGATGTTTCAACCAATGCCCAGCAAGACCAATCTCCCCAAAAGTACCATCTAAATCTCTTCCATAGTCTGGATATTTATCATAATCAGGTATGATTGGGTACATAGTCATAGCCGCTGCTGTTCCACTAAAGATACCTTTTCCAGCACTTGCAACACAAGCAGCACCCATTTCACTCATCTTAGCAGTATGAGTTGGTTCAGTTGCACCATTTAGTATCATGTCTTTAAGGCTCTGTGCTACTGCTTTACCCATCATTGCACTTGGCATTCCCGTCCTTGGAGGTGTTGGGTTAATTGGTGTTCCATTTGGACTCTTCATTGGTTTAGAAATTAGGTGAGGAGGAGCAAAAGCAATACCTACTGCAAACATATTTTTAAACATCTGATTTTGACACTTTGAAGGCCAATCATCTGCACTCCATGTTTCAAATGGTTGTGTAGCTTTAGAGTAATCGGCATCAACAAACATAAAACCACCTGGGTTAAATACTTTTGATGTTATGTCTTCTCCCGCTTTATCATAAGCTTTCATTCCACTTCCTGCAAAAGGAGGAATAAGCATAGAAAAATCAAACTCTTCTTCATAATTATTGCCATCAAGAGTCTCATAATGGACTCTATCTTTTTCAACTTTACTAACATGAGCTCTTGTTATCCACTTTACATCTCTTTCTGTGTACAGTGACTCTGCAAATACTTTCCCACTAGTAACATAACCACCCATTTTAAGATGCATACCACCAACACCAAAATCACCCAACTCATACTCATTTGAAATATAAGTTATAGTAGCATTATCCCTAACACCCTCTTCTCTAAGTTTGTGTTCTACATTGAAGGTATACTCAAATGCAGCACCTTGACATGTACACATTCCATGTCCAGTTCCTATAAGTATTTTCTTCTTTTCACCAGCTTTCATTTTGGCAATCAGTTCATTTAACTTTTCAGCAGCTTCTACAGCATGCTCAGCGGTACAAACTGAAACTGTATGCCCGCCGTCAGGTCCAAGTCCTTCAGTCGCTCCAAAGTTTAGTTTTGGTCCTGTCGCATTTATGAGATAATCATAAGTAATCTCTTCACTTTCACCAGCTTTTTCTTGACCTGTGTACTCAATAGTCACAAAAGGCTTCTCTTGCCCATTTGATCCTTCAGGATTTATAGACACACCTTTAGCTTGTCTATAATCAATCCCAGCTTTTTTGTAAACTGGTGCTAATTCAAAAACAACTTCTTCTTTACTCATTCCATCGACACCTACCCAAATATTAGATGGAATCCAGTTCCACATGCTATTTGGCGTAACAACGATAACTTCGTGATCACTTCCCAACCATTTCTTTAAAAAAGTAGCGGCTGTATGCCCTGATACACCACCACCCAATACTACTACTTTTGCCATACCATCTCCTTATAGCTATTATTTTTTATTATACATCATAAATTTAAAAAAACTTTATTAAATAAGAAAAAGTTATTTATAAAATGAAAAAGGGGTAGAATTGTATCACTTTTTAGTCACAAAAAGGTAAAGTAGAACTTGAATTCATACTAAGTTCATTGGCATACTTACACAGCTCAAAATTATAAAACAGCATACTCCGCCCAAATACAAGTCTCCAACTCATTTAACTTTGCAATTAGTTTTTTATCTATATTTTCATCAATTAGTATAACCGCCATTGCCAAACCATGCTCATCACGCCCAAGTCTAAAATCAGCTATATTGACTCCTTCACTTGAAAGCATAGAAGAGATGTCAGCAATAACACCAGGAACATCAGAGTTTTTGAAAATAATCATTTTACCTTTTGGTTTAAAATCAAATTTAAAACCATTAATGCCAACGATGCGTTGTTCATCTTCACCAAAAACTGTTCCGCTTACACTTGTAACACCTTTTTCAGTTGTAAGTTTTACTGTTATTTTATTTTTATAACCGCTTGCATTGCTAAGTGCCTCATGCTTTATTTCTATTGCTTTTTCTTCTGCAACAAACTCTGCATTTACATAGTTTATCTTATCGCCCATTGACTCTTTAAGTGAACCAACAAGTGCAAAAGTTAGAAGTGATTTTACATGTTCACCAACTTCACCCTCTGCTTCAATTCTTACAGATTTTATAGAAGCTTTATTGATTTGTGCACATAAAAATCCCATCTTTTGAACCAATTCAAGATATGGCTCAACAAATGGAGGTAAATCTTCTGCTTTAATTGGAAGATTCAACGCATTTGGATAACTAACACCACGCGCAGCACTTATAGCATTTTCAGCTGCTTGAATTGCAATCTTCTCTTGAGATTCCAATGTATTTGCTCCAAGGTGAGGAGTAACACAAATATTTTCAAGGTCGAGTAAAAAGTGATCAGTTGCAGGCTCATAAGAGAAAACATCTATTCCAGCATAAGCAATTTTGCCACTTTTTATACCATCATAGAGTGCTTTTTCATTATAAAGTCCACCACGAGCACAGTTAACTAATCTAACACCATCTTTCATCTTTGCTATTTCATCAGCTCCAATGATATCAGTTGTCTCTTTATTTTTTGGAGTATGGATTGTTATAAAATCACAAGCTAAAATATCTTCAAAGTTACTAGTATACTCCATACCTAAATCCGTTGCTTTAGAAGGTGTAATATATGGGTCAAATGCGATAATTTCCATATCAAAACTCTTTGCACGAGTTGCAACACGACTTCCTATATTTCCAAAACCAATGACGCCAAGCTTTTTACCACTAAGTTCAACTCCATACCACTTCTCTCTTTTCCAAACTCTGTCAAGTTTTAAATGGTTATTTGCACCTGGAAAACTTCTAGCAGTTCCAAGAAGATGTGCCATAGTTAGTTCAACTGCTGCTATAGTGTTAGCAGTTGGAACATTCATAGCAATGATTCCACGTCTACTACAACCCTCTTGATCAACGTTATCTACTCCAACACCAGCTCGTACAATCGCTTTCATATTTTTTGCGCTATTTAAAAACTTTTCATCTATATCTGTTGAACTTCTTGTAATAGCAACATCTGCCTCACCTATTATATTTAAAAGCTCATCTTTTGGAACTTTAACAGCATCTATTACCTCTATTCCCTCTTGGGCATTTAAGAGGTCAAAACCTTTTTGATGTATTGCATCACATACTATTATTTTTTTCATAACCAAACCTCTATTATTTTTGATTCTATATCATAATCTCTTAATTTTTTTACTACACCTATCAAAGCATCTTCTGTTTTACTTCCTACATATATAGTAGGAACTTCATCTCTCTTCTCAACAACATAAGGAAGTTTCATTTGAGATAGAGTTTGAACAATACAAAAAAGTGAGTATCTGTCTACTCTATCTACAACCAACTTATAAGATTTAACCTTTGGAGGGATATATTTTTTCAAATCTATCCGCATGTAGAGTTCATTTACGGGGAATGAGAACTTGGTCTCTTTTGAGACTGCTAAAGCCTCTGACCAAGTTCTACTTTTGAGTTTTACTTCACTCTTTTTTTGTGAAGGGGAAAGGTACTGGGCATCTATCTGCATACTACCACTATCTTCATTAAGTAGGTTTAATAAAACCATGCCTAAAGCAATAACAAGTAGAGCAAATAGCGCTATAGTTACCTTTTTTTGCATATATTACTTCAATTGATCTTTAATGATGTCTCCAAGAGTCATCTTCTCTTCTTTATTGATCTCTTTTAGTGCATCTCTCTCTTTTTGCTTAGAAAGTCTTCTTACAGACAATCTAATACGATTTTTTCTATCATCTATGAAAGAAATTGCAGCTTCAATATCATCACCAATTTTTAACTCTTCTTCATCGTTTGGAAGTAGATCTTCTGTACGAATCAATGCATCTACGTTATCTTCAAGCTCAACAAATACACCAAAGTCTTTAATGTCTCTGATTTTTCCAGTTACAATATCACCATTTGAGTGGCTCTTAGCATAACTTGCAATTGGGCTATCTTCTAACTCTTTTTTGCTCAAACTTACTTTTTCGTTGATGTCATCAATCTTAATGATTTTAACTTCAACTTCATCAGCAACTGTTAAAAGCTCTCTACATTTATCAGCTCTATTCCAAGAAGCATCTTCGTTATGTAAAAGACCTTCAATACCACCAATTTTGATAAATGCACCAAAGTTTGTGATAGTTGTAACGATACCTTTAACTATATCACCTGTGTTGTAATTTTTCAAGAAATCTTCAAATGGTTTTGGAAGAACGTTCTTTAGAGATACTCTAAGTCTTCTCTCTTCACAATTGATTTCGATAACTTCAACATCAATCTCTTGATTCTCAGAAATATAATCTTTTGGATGTTTAATGTTTTTATCCCAGCTTATTTCTGAAATATGCAAGAAACCTTCAATGTCATTTCCAAGATCAACAAATGCACCATAAGGTTCAATATTGCTAACTTCAACTTGGATAGAATCTCCAACTTCTAGCTGATCTTGAATCTCTTTCCAAGGATCAGGCATAGCAGCTTTGATTGATAGTGAAAGATGTCTTTTTTCTTTGTCATACTTTATAGCTTTAACAGGTACAACTTCACCTTCAGAGTAGATAGTGCTAGGATTAACAGGTCCTTTGTAGCTTATCTCACTGTAGTGAACAAGTCCGTCAACTCCACCGATATCAACAAACATACCGTAAGTTGTAATTTTCTTAATTGTTCCATCAACAACTTCATCAGCGTCGATTAATTCTTGAACAATTTCTTTTCTCTTTTTTCTATCATCATCTAAACATTTTTTACGAGATACTACAATAGACTCATTGTCTTTATCTATTTTGATGATTTTAACTTTAACCATTTTACCCATAAGAGCATTCATATCTCTTACAGCAGCTTGTGAACGTGGAAGGAAAAACTCAACTCCATCGTCATTCTCAACGATAAATCCACCTTTGTTTTTACCAACTACTTTAAGCTCAAAAATTGTATCTTCATCTTCTTTATAATCAGCAATAAATGATTTTACACGCTCTTTACGAATCGCTTTTTTATGAGAAACACTTGGACGCTCGTTTCTGAAACCAGTGATTACAACTTTGATTGTATCGCCTACTTTATATGTAACATTACCTTCACTATCTGTGATTTCTGAAGTGTATAGACGTCCTTCTGACTTCTTACCCACATCAACTAAAGCAACATCATCTTTAATTTCAACAATAACACCATCAATTAGTGCATCTCTTCCAGAATCTTTTTTGAAAGACTCTTCTAGCATTGCTGCAAAATCCATCTCCTCTAATTCATCTACAGCTTCAGTTTGAACTGTCTCGTTCGCCTCATTTACCATTATATTCCCTTGTTTTAATTTTTATTTTCATATGAGTAGTACTTAGCTGGTAAACCAAGTTCACATAAAATTGCACTATTATACTTTAATTTTGCTTATTTTTCCAATAACCTTTTGGATTATCCAATCAGGAGTCGATGCACCAGCTGTTATGCCACATAAATTTTTATTTTTAAACCACTCTTTTTCTAACTCTTTTTCATTTTCTATTAAAAAACTCTCTTCACAGTTATCTTTTGCAATAGAAAAAAGCTGTTTTGTATTTGATGAGTTTTTACCACCAATGACAATCATAACATCAGCCTCTTTTGACAACTCTTTTGCAGCATCTTGATTTTCAAATGTTGCATTACAGATCGTATTAAAAACTCTTACTTCTTTATAGTTCATAGTTAAATAACTAACAATTTTTAAAAATTCTTCAACTTTTCTTGTTGTTTGAGCAACTATAGCTATCTTATTATTGAGTCTATTTTCTTGTAAATCTTTTACACTGTTTACAACTTTAGCCCCATTTTTTGCATAGCTTTGAACTCCCCTTACTTCAGGGTGATTAGAATCACCAAAAATTACCACATCATAACCTTCTTCACTCATCTGGGCACAAATCTCTTGAGGTTTTGTAACATAAGGACAAGTAGCATCTATGATTTCTGTCCCACTATTTTTTAATATGCTCAAATCACCTTTTGTAATTCCATGAGTTCTAATAATGGCTTTTTTGACACCATCCGCTTGACTAGCATCTTCCAAAGTATCTACATTGAAATTTATTTTTAGTCTTTTTATCTCTTCATTATTGTGAATCAACGGTCCAATAGTTGAAGCATTTTGAGAATTTTCAGCAATTTTAATTGCTCTTTTTACTCCAAAACAGAACCCATAACTCTTTGCTAATCTAATCTCCATTTGTCACATTCCCTAATTTTGATAAAAGTTCATTAAAATTTGGAAAAGATGTCTGTATACACTCGGTATCTGTTACTTGCATTGGAACTTTTAGTCCAGCTATTGCAAAACTCATAGCCACTCTGTGGTCACCATAACTATCAACTCTTGCACTTTTAAACTCTCCGCCAGTTACTTCATAACCATCTTCAAACTCATCTACATGTAGACCACATTTTTTAAGATTTTCTACTACAGATGAAATTCTATCACTCTCTTTTACTCTTAGCTCTTTTGCATTTTTAACCAAACTTTTACCACTTGCACAAGCAAAAGCAATACTTAAAGCAGGAAGTTCGTCTATAAGCCACGCTATATTATCTTCAACAACTACACCTTTTAAAGGAGCATACTCTACTACTATATCTCCAACACTATCATACGTGTTCTCTTTTTCTATAAACTCTACTTTTGTTCCCATGCGTTGCAAAACTTTATAAGCTTCTACTCTAGTAGGGTTTAATAACATATTTTTTAAAGTTACTTTAGAGTTTGGTGTAATTGCAGCTGCTACTGCAAAGAAAAAACCACTCGAAGGGTCATTTGGTACTGTTATATCTAAAGGCTTCAGAGGTTCTTGTGTTGGGGTAAGTGTAACTTTTGTTCCACTAGAGACTATATCTACTCCCATACCTCTTAACATCTTCTCTGTATGGTCACGACTAAGAGTTGGTTCACTCAGAGTCGAAACTCCTTTTCCTCTAAGTCCAGCTAAAATCAAAGCACTTTTTACTTGAGCTGAAGCTATTGGGCTATCATAATTAAATGGCTCAAGCTTTGAACCTCTTACGCTTATTGGAGCTAACTCTCCCTCATCACGTCCATCTATAAGTGCGCCTATCTCTCTAAGAGGATTTGCCACTCTTTTCATAGGACGACTAGCAAGGTACTTATCTCCATGAAGAACATAAAATCCATCAAGTGAAGATAAAAAGCCCATCAAAAGACGTATAGCAGTTCCTGAATTTCCACAATCAAGTATGCATGCAGGTTCTTTTAACTCTTTTGGAGGAGTTATCACTAAAGTATCTCCATTTTTTTCTACAGTTGCACCAAGACTCTCAGAAATACTTAGAGTACAAAGTGTATCTTCGGCATTTAAAAAGTTTCTCACAATTGAGGGCTTATCACTCAAGAGTGAAAAAATAGCACATCTATGAGAGATAGATTTATCGCTAGCTATCTGGCTTGTTTCAAAAACAAACTCCCCTTTTGGTGCTACATGTAAAGATGTCATCTTACTGTGATTCCAAATTTATCTTGAAGAGATTTTAAAATCTCATCCACCATGTTTGCTACATCTTCATCTTCAAAAGTTTTCTCTTCTGATTGAAAATGAAACTTGATAGTCAAACTGATTTTATCTTCAAATGACTCATCTTCATATACGTCTATTGGGTAAAGTTTTGTCATCTCTTTTGGGGCTATTGAAGATATATATTTTTTAAGCTCACTAAACTGCATCTCTTTAGAAACCATTAAACTTAAATCTCTTATGCTTTCAGGAAATTTAGAGTAAGCAACAGCCTCTTTTCTTTCATATGGAAGTGCATTCATATCGAGTTCACAAATGTAAGTACGACTCAAATCAAGCTCTTTTTCAATGCTTAGATGAACTCTTGATATATATCCTATGTCATTTCCATTTTGAATTACTCTTGCATACTCATAAGGGCTACTTAAGTTGTCTTTACATGTAGCAGTCTCAAGCTCAAAACTTCCTACGACACTACTAACACTTTCAGCAAATTTAAAAAAGTCAATAACTGCAGGTTTTCCATGGTTTGAAACTTTTTGTGATTCTACTTCACCACTAAAAATAAAACCTATATTTGTTGTCTCTTCTCTACTTTTATCAAAAGTAGTTCCAACTTCAAACAGTCTTATACTCTTTTTACCAAACTTTACATTCCTACTAACAGACTCTAGCATATTTGGTATCAAAGATGAACGTAAAGTGTCAAGTTCGTTTGTTATTGGATTTGTTATCTCTCTTTTTTTATATATGGTTTTTAGACCATACTTCTCAACTCTCTCACGATGGTCAAATACAAAATGAAGTGTTTCAAAGTAGCCAATTCCAACTGCTCTATGTCTATACATCTTACGTTTTTGAAAGTTGTGATATGAATCATTCATCTTGTCACGTTCTGCAAAAACAAGAGCTTTTGAAGTAATGTTATCAATTCCAATTATACGGACTATCTCTTCACAAACATCTTGAATATTAACTACATCATGACGATGTGCTGGAACTATGACATTCATCATACTTTGTTCACTCTTAAATATAACACCAAAACCTAAACGTTTTAGTATCTGTATAATCTTATCTTTTGGAATTTCCTCACCAATAATATCAGCCAACTTATTTAAATCAATAGGAATTCTAACTTCATCTCTATCTTGAATCACTTGCTGACTTCCAGCATATAAAATAATCTTGGAATGCTTTTTCAAAATCTCAATCAAATAATCCATACCAAAATCTAAATCAGGTTCACTTCCACGGCTTGAGCGATAAAGATGTCTATCAGATTCTAGTTTTTTATTTGCACTATTTATAGATATGATTTCTGGACAAGTATAATTTGCCTCTAAAATAACTCTGTCATCTTCAGTCTTAGCTTTTGTATCTTCATTTTGATTTATACCCACCAACGAACTTATCTGTGCATTTTTATTGAACACTGCGTCTAAGCCATTTGTATGCTTTTTGATTTTAACTGTTGCTTTGCCTTCAGTAGAAGCAAAACAAGAATGAGAATAAGTTCTTATGAGAACACCCGTCGTATACGTTGCATATTCAACTACTCTTTCTAGCTCAGTAAGTTTATATATGTCTGCAATAGCCAAACGAAGGTCAATCAAAAATGAACTTTTTATCTCCTCTTTATCATAAACTCTATACAACAAAGAAGCATCAACTTTTTCATTTGCACTAACATTTAAAACTCTACCAATTCCGAGCTGATGACCATCATCTTCGCTGCTAAACTCTTGCAAATCCAAGTCATAAGGTACACTCAAATCACGAGCCACACCATGAATACTCAAACAATCACCACGATTTGCGGTAAGTTCTATCTCAATAACATCATCATTTACTAGCTCATATTCACTAAACTCACGACCCAAAATAAGCTCACCGATACTATCATCTAAAACCATAATACCATCACCCATCTTTGGCAATCCAATCTCTTTAGATGAACATATCATGCCACTAGAGTCAAGTCCGCGAAGTTTTGCTTCTTTGATTTCCATGCCATTTGGAAGAATTGCACCAACTTTAGAAACTACTACATGTAGACCAGCTTTTACGTTTTTAGCTCCACAAACTATCTGCTTTGTTTCGCTTCCTAAATCAACTTCACAAACATTTAGTTTATCAGCATCAGGATGTTTCTTACATGTAAGAACTTTTCCAACTACAATGTTTTTTGGAACTCTAATCTTATCTAAAC
The DNA here is from genome assembly GCA_964530865.1 of uncultured Sulfurospirillum sp. Classification (GTDB taxonomy): domain Bacteria; phylum Campylobacterota; class Campylobacteria; order Campylobacterales; family Sulfurospirillaceae; genus Sulfurospirillum_A. The sequence goes on along the minus strand of CAZHBU010000041.1, from coordinate 1,153 downwards.
TATCAACTTCAAGACCTATAGCATTTAATGTGCTACAAATATCTTCTGAAGTTATACCTTTTAGGTTTATCCACTCGTTTAACCACGTTCTTGTTAATATCATCTAAATTGCTCCAACAGTCTTAAATCGCCCTCAAACAAAGAACGAAGATCAGGTATTTTATGTAGAAGCATTGCAAATCGCTCAACTCCTAATCCAAAGGCGTAACCACTAACATCTTCATAACCAACAGCTTTGAAAACATTTTCATCAACATAACCACTTCCTAGCACTTCTAACCAACCAGTGTGAGAACATACTCTACAGCCATCACCTTTACAGAAAATACAACTTATGTCTACTTCTGTACTTGGCTCTGTGAACGGGAAAAAGCTAGGACGAAAACGTACTTCAACTTCACCAAACATATACTTTAAAAAATCTTCCAATATATATTTTAGATTGGCAAACGACACTTCACCGCTTTTTCCAACAACAAGTCCTTCAACCTGATGAAACATAGGAGTGTGAGTCAAATCGTAATCTCTTCTAAAAACAGCTCCTGGACAAATCATTCGAATAGGAGGTTTCTCTTTTAGCATAGTTCTTATCTGAACTGGGCTTGTGTGAGTTCTTAAAAGCATGCTGTCTTCAAAGTAAAATGTATCTTGCATATCACGTGCTGGGTGGTACTTTGGAAGATTTAGTGCTTCAAAATTATGAAAATCATCTTCAACTAAAGGACCCTCTTCTATAGAGAAGTTCATACCTACAAAATACTCTATAATCTTGTCCATAGTATCCATAACAGGATGTAGAGCTCCTGCTTCACTAGTAGAGTTAAACAGAGTTACATCAACACCATCTTTTTTCATCTCATAAGCAATAGCTTCTGACTCTAAAATCAATTTTTTATCATTTAGTAAGTTTAAAAAACTTTCTTTATCCATATTTAGTTTTTGTGCAAAATCTTTTTTCTCTTCATTTGGTACAGATTTCATCTTTGCAAATTGTCCTGCAAAATAGCCTTTTTTCCCAAACATTGAGACTCTTAGTTTCTCTAATTCTTTTAAAGATTCACAAGTCTTTATCTGCATTTGCATCTCTTTCAATTTTATTGCCTTGTAATAATTTTTATCTATTTTAGTGAAAAGTTGATTATAAAGTGGTTAA
>CAZHBU010000040.1:0-18309 GCA_964530865.1 uncultured Sulfurospirillum sp. | reverse complement strand
TTAAATCAAAACTTTAAAATTTCTACATGTAAAAAGTAAAACTGTCTCACTTTTAAGTGCTTTTAGCTCGCTTGTAAACCCTTTTTTTGCAAAAATTGCATATATATCTGGTTTTATCTCAACTTTTTCACAATTCTCTTTCAATTTTGTTAGTTCACTTTTTTTAAGCTTTTTATCTGTGTATTTACATAGTCCTACTATTTTTTTGCCAGATTTAGTTTTTGCTACTAAGTCTATCTCTCTATCGTCATCCCAATATCTTCCAATGTTGTATATTTTATCTTCGGTGAAAGTATGCTTTATGAACTCATGAGATAGCTGAGAGAAAACAAGGTCGCTAAATTCTGTTTTTCGGTTGTTATATATCTTATAAAATTCTTCGTATTCCTTATCTCTTATGCTCTTAAAAATTGGAGAAACAAAAGCAAACCAAAAACGTAAAAATGGAGTATTGAAAAGAATCTTATCTGAAACATAAACGTCTTCAGCACATCTTTCTAGCTTGATAAAGCCTTTGTCTCGAAGCTCTTCAACTAAATCCATGCCATCATCAAAAGAAAAACTAGCTCTTTTAAAACTTGAATTCGTTCTTCTATCACCTAAAGCACTAGCACTTAAAATTTTATGGTATTTTTCATCACCTGTAGTTAATTGTGCAACATCATTTCTTAGAAACTTATACTCTTTTAATATATGTTTTTGTATGAGTTTATCTAGAGGTTCTTCCATGTTCAAAGTGACATCAAGTCCTCCAAAAACAGTAAAAAACTCAACTGCTATTTCCATATCTTTTGGGTTATTTCTCTTACAAAAAGAACTAAATTGCTCTTTAATGGATTGTTTATTTTGTATATTCATATAAAATTATACCATATTGTGATATAATCGCGACATTACATGTAAGGAAAAAAATGAAATTTTTTATTGCAACAGATCACGCTGGAGTGGCAATCAAACCAAACATCATAGAGATGTTAGAAAAAAAAGGTCATGAAGTAGTAGATTTGGGACCAAAAGATGCGAGTAGAGTTGACTACCCAGACTATGCTCACAAACTATGTTTAAAAGTGTTATCAAATGAAAATGCACAAGGTATTCTCATTTGTGGTTCTGGCATAGGCATGAGTTTAACAGCAAACAAACATGAAGGCATACGTGCTGCACTCTGTCATGATGCTTATACATCCAAGATGGCAAGAGCACACAACGATGCAAACGTACTTTGTTTTGGAGAACGCATTGTTGGACTTGGGGTTGCTGAGTCTATCATAGATGCTTGGTGTGATGGCATATTTGAGGGTGGAAGACACGCTGATCGTGTTAAAAAGATAGAGATTTAATTATGCTAATAGAGTGGATTATAACAACAACATTAGCTTCACTTTGTGTCTATATGACTATAATGGTTTTCTATTTTAAAACTCTTCTTAAAAAGGAAAAACTAGGTAGTGTAATTGTTAAAAATACTCTAGGTGATGCAGAAGTTGTCATAAGAAAGTATCAAGTCCAACTTCAACGCTCTTTAGGGAACATTGACATACTTAGTGATGAGCTTACTAAAGTAAAAAACGACCTAAAATCACTTAGAACTAGAAACTCTCAATACCGTATGGAGAGTGATAAACTAAGACAGCAGATAAAAGAGCTTCAAGGTAAAATCGAGGCACTTCTTTAAAATGGGTGTTGAAGTTATCTCATATGGTGCATTTGGACTTTTTTTGCTTCTTGCACTCTATCTAAAATTTAAATTATTCAAATAGGACAATTACATGAGAAATACAGAAGTTTACTTCGTGCTTCAGTCGCGAGGAATTTTACTCGGACTTTGTTCGATTCAAAGGGGACATTAAATATGAAAGAACTAACACAAGGTGATAAAGATTACCTACTAAAAACTATTCGTGATATCAAAGACTTTCCAAAGCCAGGTATTGTTTTTAAAGACATAACTACACTGCTTGCAGATAAGAGAGCATTTAACTTTCTTATGGATCATTTAGCCGATAGATACAAAGATGAAGAGATAGACTTCATTGCTGGTATTGAAGCTCGTGGTTTTATTTTTGGAGCTGCACTTGCTGCAAAGATTGGTGGCTCTTTTGTACCGATTAGAAAGCCTGGTAAACTTCCATATACAACTATCAGTGAAAAATACTCTTTGGAGTATGGCGTTGATGAAGTTGAAATTCATATAGATGCTTTTAAGTGTGATAAAGAAAAACCTAGAGTTCTTCTTATAGACGATTTAATCGCAACTGGAGGTACTGCAACTGCAGCTGTAGATCTTATAAACAAAGCAGGAGCAGAGTGTTTTGAAGCTTGTTTTCTACTCAATCTTACTTTTTTACAAGGTGATACAGAGATTAAGAAGACTACAAATGTATACTCAGTTTTGGAAATAGACTAATGTATATTCCAAAAGCTTCAAAATTTGATCCAGACTCAAATGGACATTTTGGTATATTTGGTGGAAGATACGTTCCTGAAACTCTAATGCCAGTTCTTTTAGAACTTGATGATTACTATAAAAAACTACGTTTCAATAAAGAGTTTTGGAGTGAAGTTGATGCGTATCTAAAAGATTATGTTGGTCGCCCCTCTTCTTTGTATTATGCCAAAAACATATCTGAAGAGTTAGGTGCAAAAATCTACTTTAAAAGAGAAGATTTAAACCACACTGGGGCTCACAAAGTCAATAATACTATCGTTCAAGGGCTCATTGCTAAAAAGATGGGTAAAAAAAGAGTCATAGCTGAAACTGGTGCAGGTCAACATGGCGTGGCTACTGCAACAGTTGCAGCACTTTTAGGCTTAGAATGTGAAGTTTTCATGGGTGAAAAAGATGTCGAGAGACAAGAGCTAAACGTGTTTCGTATGAAACTTCTTGGAGCAAAAGTTCACTCAGTAAAAAGTGGTAGTAGAACCCTAAAAGATGCTATGAACGAAGCTATACGCTACTGGGTAACAAATGCAAGAGATACTTTTTATATTATTGGAACTGTGGCAGGTCCTCACCCCTACCCTATGATGGTACGTGATTTTCAAGCTATCATTGGTTACGAAGCAAAAGCTCAAATACTCGCAAAAGAGAATCGCCTACCTGACTACGTTATAGCGTGCATAGGTGGTGGTAGCAATGCGATAGGTGCTTTTAGTCACTTCTTGGAAGATGATGGAGTAACTTGCATCGGCATAGAAGCTGGTGGACTTGGGGTAAAAACCAATAAGCATGGTGCTAGTTTAGAAAAAGGAAGCCCTGGCGTACTTCACGGTCAAATGAGTTATCTACTTCAAGACGATGATGGACAAATACTTGAAGCTCACTCTATTAGTGCTGGTCTTGATTACCCAGGAATTGGACCTGAGCATGCTTACTTAAAAGAGCTTAAAGTTGCTCAATATGAAAACATAACAGACCAAGAGGCACTAGATGCTTTTGTATGGCTTTCTCAAAAAGAGGGACTCATACCAGCATTTGAAAGTTCTCATGCGGTGGCATATCTTAAAAAAATGCCAAAAGATAAGTTAAAAAACTCACTTATTATTGTAAATCTTTCAGGTCGTGGTGACAAAGATATGATGCAAGCAAAAGAGTTATTAAATTTTGATAAGGAAAAATAAATTGAAAATATTAATTGAAAACAAAAAAATAGATGAAGTAATAGCAGATATAAAAATAGTATTTGTAGTAAACAAAGATTGTGATCACAAAAGTGTAGAAGACAAAGAAGCTTTAGAATTTTTAGGCTTCAAAGCTGAGAGTGAAGAAGTATGTTTTTTAACTGATAAAAAAGTAGTTTATGTTGGTGTTGACTCACTTGATGCTGAAGAGCTTAGACTTGCAGCTTCTAAAGCCTTAAATGCTATAAAAGGCACAAATGCAAAAACACTAAAAGTAGGAACTTACTCAGATGATTGTCCTGGAATTAACATCAAAGCTATGAGTGAAGCTTTTATACTTGGAAGTTACAGTTTCCAAAAGTATATGTCAAAAAAGAATCCACTTAAAATAGAGACTATTACTATATGTTTAGATGATTATAGTAGACCTGATGTTTCAATGAGTACTGCAAAAAAAGCAGTAGAAGTGGGAACAACAATAGCAAATGCAACTAACTATGCAAAAGATTTGATAAACACAATTCCTTATGAAATGACTTCAGTAAAACTTGCAGAAGTTGCGCAAGAGCTAGACCAAATAGAGAATGTTACATGTAGCGTATATGATGAGAAGTTTTTAGAAGAGCAAGGTATGGGAGCATTTTTAGCAGTAAATAGAGCTAGCCATATACCTCCAAGACTAATACACGTTATATACAAACCAAAAAATGCAAAAGAGAAGTTTGTATATGTTGGAAAAGGTTTGACTTACGATAGTGGTGGACTTAGTCTAAAACCAGCATCATCTATGGTTTCTATGAAATCAGACATGGGTGGAGGAGCAGCAGTTCTTAGTATTGTAAAAGCAGCGGCAGAGCTTGGTCTTCCTTATGAAGTTCATGCCATAGTTGGAGCAACTGAAAACTCAATAGGACCTGAAGCTTATAAACCAGATGATGTTTTAGTCGCAAAAAATGGAAAAACTATAGAAATAGGAAACACCGATGCAGAGGGACGTCTAGTTCTTGCAGATTGTCTGTGTTATGCTTGTGAACAAAAGCCTGACTACTTAATAGATATGGCTACTCTAACTGGTGCTTGTGTTGTTGCTCTTGGAGAGTACACAACTGCAATTATGGGACACTCAAGTAAAATGAAACACTCTTTGATGAAATCAGCTAGTGGAAGTGGAGAGCTTACTGGAACTCTACCTTTTAACAGATACTTAAAAAAACAACTTAAAAGCCCTATTGCAGACCTAAGCAATATCGGTAAAAACCGTTGGGGTGGAGCAATAACTGCTGGTATGTTTTTAGATAACTTTGTAGCAGATGAATATAAAGACAAGTGGTTGCACCTCGATATTGCAGGTCCAGCATTTGTAGATAGTGCTTGGGGTTATAACCAATGTGGAGCTAGTGGAGCGGGAATAAGAATGAACCTCTACTGGATGATAGATAAAAGTAAAGAAGAGGACGTATAATGGGTTTAGGTGTAGGAATAGTTGGACTTCCAAATATAGGAAAATCAACAACGTTTAATGCTCTAACAAAAGCACAAAATGCAGAGAGTGCAAACTACCCTTTTTGTACCATCGAGCCAAACAAGGCAGTAGTTCCTGTTCCTGATGAGAGATTGGTAGAGCTAGCAAAAATAGTAAATCCTGAACGTATTCAATACTCTACGGTTGATTTTGTAGATATTGCAGGGCTTGTAAAAGGAGCTTCAACTGGTGAGGGTCTTGGAAATAAATTTTTATCAAACATACGTGAAGTAGAAGTTATCTTGCATATGGTTAGATGTTTTGAAGATGATAACATCACTCATGTTGAGGGTAAAATTGACCCTTTAAGAGATATTGAGATTATTGAGAGTGAGCTTATCTTTGCTGACATTCAACAGCTTGATAAAAAAGTAGATAAACTTCATCGTACTGGAAAAGCAGATAAAACTGTACGAGCAGCACATGAGTTTGCACTTGAACTTAAAGCTCATCTTGATGACATAAAGCCAGTTAGTACATTTGCCAAAAAAGATGACCCTATGTTTGATGAGCTAGACAAAGAGTTAAGGTTTTTATCTAATAAAGAGATAATCTATGGTGCAAACGTAGATGAAGATTCACTTTTAGAAGATAACGATTTTGTTACAAAACTTAAAACTCATGCTAAAGAAGTTGGAGCAGAGGTCATTGTGCTTTGTGCAAAAATAGAAGAAGAACTTTGTGGACTTGAAGAGGAAGAAGCAAACGAATTTTTAGCTGATTTGGGCATAGAAGAATCTGGATTAAATAAAATCATTCATACTGCTTTTAAAAAGCTAAATCTTATCAGCTACTTTACGGCAGGTGTCATGGAAGTAAGAGCATGGACAATCCATAAAGGTTGGAAAGCTCCAAAATCTGCTTCAGTAATTCACAATGATTTTGAAAAAGGCTTCATTCGTGCTGAGGTTATTGCTTATGAAGACTTCATTACATGTAAAGGCGAAAATGGTGCTAAAGATGCAGGCAAAATGCGTCTTGAAGGAAAAGATTATGTTGTCAATGATGGCGATGTAATGCACTTTAGATTTAATGTCTAGCAACCTTACACAAGGAAGTATAAAAAAACATCTAAGAAGTATCGCTATACCTTCAAGTATAGGGTACTTCTTTCATACTATGTTTAATGTAACTGATACTTTTTTTGCAGGAGAAATATCAACCCAAGCTTTAGCTTCTCTTTCGCTTACATTCTCTATCTTTTTTATCATAATTGCAATTGCTGGTGGTATGAGTCAAGCCGTTACTGCTCTTTTGGGTAATGCTATTGGTGCAAAAAAGATAGATGAAGCTAAACAAATAATTCTTCACATACTATTTTTTGCACTCTGTATAGCTCTTGTTATTACACTAATAGGACTTTTTAGTGCTCCGTTTTTAATGCAAATTTTAGGGGCTGAGGGAGAGTATTTAAAAGAGGCGCTATCATATATAAATATTGTTCTTTTTGGAGCAATATTTTATGTTGGTGTTTTCTTTACAAATGCAATTTTAAACTCTCTAGGCAATACAAAAGCATTTAGAAACTTCTTAGTTATTGGCTTTTTTTTAAACATCATCTTAGACTTTTGGTTTATAAAAGGTGGTCTAGGATTAGAACCTATGGGAGTTAGAGGTATTGCATATGCTACAATCATTATTGAATTTTTAGGCTTTGTCTATCTCTTTAGTGTATTAAAAGGGACATATCTACTTATAGACTTACCAATATTTAGATTTGATATAAAAATCATATTCTCTTTTTTCAAACAAGGCACACCTCCAACAATAAACATGCTACTCATGGCACTTGGAATGTTTATTATTACCTACTATATTTCAGCTTTTGGGCAACATGTTGTTGCTGCTTATGGAATCGCTATTAGAATTGAACAGATATTTTTACTTCCATCTATAGGTATTAATGTCGCAGTATTAGCTATAGTATCCCAAAATAATGGTGCAGGCTTATATAAAAGAGTTAAAGAGTGTGTTATTTATGCCCAAAAAGTTGGTTTTATACTGTGGGTAATCGGCATGTTGTCTCTATTTGTTTTTGGTGAATTTTTAATGAGTCTATTTACCAATGATTCATTAGTTATCAAAGCTGGTTTGGACTATCTTTATGCAGCAGCCACTTCTTTATACGCTTACATGTTGGTGTTTATAAATATCTCTTTTCTTCAGGGCATAAAAAAACCGGCACTTCTAGTATATCTAAGTCTTTTTAGACAACTTTTAGTACCAGTTTCAGTATTTAGTCTATTTGCTTATTATAAACTACCTCTTGAGTTTTATTGGTGGGGACTTGTAGCTTTCATCTGGCTATCAGCTCTATTTATAGTCTGGTATGCAAAACATAAATTTAGTGAAATACTTTAAGTATACATATCATAGAAATATTCAATTATTATCTTTTCTCTTTTTATACTTCTATTTTATATATTAAAGTTTTTTTAAACCAATATTAAATTAAAATAGGTATAATCAATATTGATTATCATTTTAAAGGAAATAAATGGAGTTTTTTTTAGAATTTCTAAGTAACTTTTGGCATTTTTCAAGCCTTATTTCATTCTATATTATATTTGGACTTCTTATAGCAGGAGTAATTAAACAGATAATTCCTGATAAGTTTATACAAAAGCACATAGGCAGTAACTCTGCTAGTTCAATCTTTAAAGCGGCCTTCTTGGGTATTCCTCTTCCTCTTTGTTCTTGTAGTGTGATACCTTTTGCAACATCTTTAAGAAAAAGTGGTGCTAGCAAAAGTGCATTACAAACTTTTCTAATCTCAACTCCTATAACCGGAGTAGACTCAATCATGGCAACTTATGGAGCATTTGGTTGGTTCTTTACTATTTACAGAGTCATAACTTCTGTTTTTATATCAATCATGGCAGGTTTTTTATCTATGATTTTCATTAAAGAGGATGAAAAAAAACAACAATTTGATCCAATGTGGACAACAGACAAACCTAAACAAAAAAAGTCAATTATAACTCTACATGTAGAGAAAAAATTGCCTTTTATAGTGAGAGTATATAACTATGCTTTTAATCAACTATTTTCTGATATTGCAAAATCACTTTTTATTGGTATCACCTTAGGATCACTACTTTCAACTCTTATTCCAGCAAATATGACATCTATTCTTTCTGATAATCTATTACTGAGCTATATTTTTGTTCTTCTAATTTCTATACCACTTTATGTTTGTGCTATAACTTCTATTCCCGTAGGAATCACTTTGATTCTCACAGGTTTTTCACCTGGAACTGCTTTTGTATTTTTAACAGCAGGTCCTGCAACGAGTCTCATTACTATTTCTGTAGTAAAGAAGATACTAGGAACCAAATCTTTGCTTATATATCTAAGCTCTGTTATAATAGGTACTATAATATTTGCATATTTTATGGATACAACTTTAGTCAGCCTACTTGATAGTGTCAAAGAGACTATAAATCTGGAAGAAAATGCAACACCTTTAGAAGCCATATCCACGGCTTTTATGTATCTATTATTTTGGAAATATATAATACCTAAAAAAGGAAAAACTAATTGCTGTGACTAATCTAGCTCTTGAGGTTTACCAAAAGCGTACCCTTGAGAATAATCTATACCCATATCTTTTACTATCTTATAAATCTCTTCACTCTCAACGAACTCTGCTACAGTTTTAATATTCTGTTTTTTTGCAAAGAGAACTATAGTCTCAACTATATTTTTACTTAGTTCATTGCTTTTTATATTTTTAATCAAACTACCATCTATTTTCAATATATCTGGTTGATACTGCAGAAGTCTCTCAAAATTTGAATAACCTGTTCCGAAATCATCTATAGCTATCTGTACACCAAGTTTCTTTACCTCTGTAATAAATTTTATGATAAGATCAAAATTTTTAATATCTTCGCTCTCTACCAACTCAAATGTCACTCTTTTTGCAGAATCTTTATATTCTTTTAAAAGATTTTTTATAATAATTTGTATTTCATATGATTCTATATCCAAAACAGATATGTTTATTGCTACTCCTTCTTTTATATTATTTAAAATAGCAAAAGAATTTTCAAGTACAATTTTTGTAATCTGAAGATAATATCTACCTTTTTTTGCAACATCTAAAAACTCATATGGTGATAAAATCTTATTATTTTTATCTAATAGCCTCACTAATGATTCATATTTAGATACTTTTAATGTTTTATTATCAATAATTGGTTGAAAATATGATAATACTTTTTTATCATCTAATGCAACTTTTAAAGTTTTTAAAGTTTCTACATTCTTAAGAGCACCTTCATACTCATACCCATAAAGCCCATCTGCATATACAATTCGTTTTTTGTTTTCAATTGCTTTTTCTATACCAAGTTTTACATCTTCATATAGACTTAAAGCACCATATGAAAAACTACAAACTACAGAAATATCATACTCGATTGTATCAAGTTTTATTTTATGCTTTTCTACATTTAACATAAAGTTTTTTATTATTTTTTCTAAATACTCTTTAGATTGTTGACAATCTCTTCTTGATTTAACACAAGCATATAGTCCATTTTCAAGATAATAAACTTTATCAAAATTACACTCATTTGGAAAAAGCGACAATATAGATTCACCAAAACTAAATTCCATTTTTTCTAAAGTAGATTTATCATAAAAATTTTCTAAAGTTATATAATCTTCTATTTGTACCATGATCAAAATAGAAAGTTTATTTATGGATAAATAATCATACAACTGTTTTTTATCACTCATTATACTAGTTATATCATGGCTGAGCGCCATATACTCTTTTATATTGCCTTTTATATCAAATATTGGACTTACTGTTGCACTAACATAATAAGACTCTCCATTTTTTGCTCTATTTTTAATTATTCCATTCCATGTTTTTTTATCATTTTTAATTGTATTCCACATTTTTTCAAAAATTAATTGTGGAGTATCTGGATGTCTTACTATGCTATGGGTTTGTCCTATTAATTCTTCTTTTGTATATCCGGAAATTTTGCAAAAATTTTCATTTATGAATATAATTACACCTTTAAAATCTGTTTTAGATACTATCCCACTATTATTGGTTATATTTTGGTACTGCGCTAACAGATCAACATGAATTTGATTTTCTTGTAGCATTTTTTTGTTTCTATAAGACGTTTTTAACATAAGCACAATAAAAGATATAATTAACATTATTTCCATCATGTGCAACAAGTCAAAATCATATAATTCCAATACGAAAAACATAGGCAAAACAATAAATATTATATATATCAAAGGAGCCAAAAAAACAGAACCTAGTGTTATGGTAGAACCAGCTATCAAAGCAAAGAGAACTGTCATTAAAAAAAACATATAAGTACTGTCTGCATAATGTATACCAAAGCAAATTAAAATACCCCACAGTAAAGCATTTGTAGCTATAATAAATAAATATGAGATAAAATAAAAACGAATTTTTTGTGCACTGTTTTTTTCAATATACTTTTTTAATCTTCCACCAACAAAAACTCTAATACCGCCTAATACAAAACTAATTATATACCAAATTATAAGTTTTTGGCTATTGGAATGATTCCATAAGACAGATAATATTATTGCTGGTGACAAGACATTCACTGTTATTGCTACAAATACAACATTATTTACTAATGCATGTATTTGTAATTTAGTGTAGTCTAATGAAAAAATTTCTTTTAACATTTCTTTCAAAACAAAATTATCCTTTTTTTGCAATTAACTCTGTGAATCTTATTGTTTTATTTTTACTACATAGCAACTCTACCATGTTTTTTTCAAAAAACATAACTATAGTTGAGCCCATTTCAAATCTTCCTAATTCGTCACCTTTTTGAAGATAAAGATTATCATACATATAGAATTCTTCTTTTCCTGATTTTGCATTGGTTTTGATATTATGATCAAAAATAAACTCCATTTTACCTACATTAAGAGCTCCTACAAAAACCATATAAAAAAGTTTTTCATCATTTGTATAACACTCTAAAATTACTCTCTCATTTTCAATAAAAAGTTCAGGAATTTTTTTCAACCAGGTAAAATTCACAGGATATAATTTTCCAGGAATATGCACTGCTTTTTTGATTCTCATATCACAAGGCGCATGGTAACGATGATAATCTTTTGGAGAGAGATAAAAATTTAAATAATTTCCAGCTATTAATCTATCTTTTTCTTGTTTAAGTATGTAATAACCTAAAAGATTTCTTACACTATAGGAATATCCTTTAATCTGTAAGGCCTTCTGATCTGTGATTTCTCCACACTCACTTATAAACGCATCACAAGGTGATATGAATTCATCTTCATTAGGTTCAAACTCTCTTGGAACTCTTAAAGCTCTCGTAAAAAGTTCATTTAAACTACTATATCTATCCGTATCTGCATGCTCTCTCAAATCTACTTTCATTAACTTAACGTATATTTTATTGATCATATTTTGTAACACTGAACAAAATTCTTTTGACGCAAACTTTCCAAAAAGACGTGAGGCACAACTACTTTTAAAACTATTCATATAACTCTTTCAATTATGATATAATCTGTTATATTACCCAAAAGGAACTTTACTTTGACTTTTGATAAACTAATCAATAATGAAAAAATATTAAAAAACCTAAAAAATTTAGGTTACAAAAACCCAACCCCTATACAAGAAAAAGCCTTACCATTAATCCTTAACAAACAAGATGTTCTTGCACGTGCTAAAACAGGAAGTGGTAAAACTGCTGCTTTTGGACTTCCCCTTATACTAGAACTTAATGTTAAAAAAAGATACGAAACAAGTGCAATCGTCTTAGCTCCAACAAGAGAATTAGCTGACCAAGTAGCGAAAGAGTTACGAAGATTAGCGGCATCTGTAGAGAATACAAAAATTTTAACGCTCTGTGGCGGAACACCTATGCGAGGACAAATTCAATCAATGAGACATGGAGTTCACATAGTTGTTGGAACTCCAGGACGTATTTTGGCACTTTTAGAAAAAGAATCATTAAATCTAGGCTTTATCAAAACACTAGTTTTAGATGAAGCAGATAGAATGCTAGATATGGGGTTTTTTGAAGATATTGAAAAAATTATAAACTTTACTCCTAAAAAAAGACAAACTCTACTCTTCTCTGCAACTTTCGATGATAAAATCCTTGAATTTAGCAAAACTATACAGACGAATAGAGTTGAAGTAGAAATCGAAGCTGAAAAATCAAGCATACAAGAGAGATTTTTTAAGTTTTCTGATGAGGGAATAGAAAAAGTAATTCAGCACTTTAGACCTGAAACTTGTATCATCTTTTGTAACACAAAAGTAAAATGTAAAGAACTTGAAGAAAGATTGCAACATAAGAATTACGATGCACTTAGTATTCATAGTGATTTAGAACAGCTTGATCGTGATGAAACTCTTTTAGAATTTACTCATAAAAGTTGCACCTTTCTTATAGCGACTGACGTTGCAGCTCGTGGATTAGACATACCAAGTGTTGATTTAGTCATAAACTATGATTTACCAAGAGGTGAAGAGGTTTATACGCACAGAATTGGACGAACAGGACGTATGGATAAAGAAGGCTTGGCTATCTCTTTTGTAAGAGGTTATTCTGAATATATTGATGCTGAACTTGAAAACATAGACTCTTTACATGTAGACTCACCTCGCTCCTACAAAGCAAAAATGACAACACTTTGTTTTGATGGTGGTAAACGTGATAAAATTAGAGCTGGGGATATACTAGGAGCTTTAACAAAAGAGCTTGGACTTGATGGAAAAGAGATAGGGAAAATCACAATAAATAGAAAGGACTCATATGTTTCTATAAATAGTGAATTTGCACAAGAGACATTTGAAAAACTTAAAAAATCAAAAATTAAAGGAAAGATGCTAAGAGTATGGATGCTTTCATAAAAAACTTCTAAATTTTGATGCTACTATAAACATAAGTTTTCTTGCAAAACTCTGTTAAGATGTCACATTTAGTCACTTTAAAAGATGACATCTTATAAAACTATAGTAAAGAATCAGAAAGAATATAATCTAAAATTTTATCTTCTGATATTTCTCTATCTAAAGAGAGTTTTTGCAGTTTCTCATAATTCTCAATAGAAATACTTGCTACTACTCGACAACTACCCTCTTCCTCTTTACGTTTATTATCATATATGTCTTGAAATTCTATTTTTTTATCTTCTTCAACAGGTGCTCTAAGAGATTTAAACTCTATTAGTTTATCCTCTTTATAAACTCCCGATACTTCAGCATATACCCAATAGTAGCCACCATCTTTTCTAAGATTTTTTACATATCCTCGCCAGATTGACCCTGATTTTATAACTTCCCATAACTCTTTAAAAACAGAACGTGGCATATCTGGGTGTCTAACTACACAATGTGGTTTACCAACTAACTCTTCTGGAGTATAACCTGATATCTCTGCAAAAACATCATTTGCGTAAGTTATATACCCATTTAAATCTGTTCTTGAGATGATTAATTCATCTTCTGGAACAGTCGTCTCTACAAAATATCTGTATGATGTTATCATTTCAACTTCCTAAAGTTTTTTCTTTAAATCACCATGATATGTTATATCTTCAGCTCTAATAGCGTCATTTTTAAGTACATCAGGAACAATATCACTTTTACCTAATTTATCTCTCTCTCGATCAAGTTCATCTTCGCTATAAGCCATCATCATCTCTGCTGATATAACATGTTTAAGAGCTTCAATCTTTCTTACATTTTCCATCTCTTGCTCAATGCCTTCACCCTCAACAGTTACTATAATCTTACCTATTGAAGTATCATGAAAATGATAATCACAAAAATCACAATTTTTAACCTCTTCAACCAACCCATCAATATACTCATTTCTTGCCTGAACTACTATACTTGAAACATTCATTTAATTAATTCTCCATATCATTATAAATTTGTCATCACTTCCACTTACTATAGTTTTATCATCTACAAAAACTATACTATTAAGCGTACTTTTTTGACCTTTTAAAGTATACAATTTTTTTTCTGAATTAACATCAAAAATTACTATATCATTATCTTCTGTAAAAGCAAATGCTGCCTTTGTACCATCTGAACTAAGTGCACCTGCATATATCAAGAAGTGTCCATCAAATCTCACAAAAGAGCCTGTATTCATATCATAAATAATCCCTCGTCTATCTTGACCTGCTGCTAAAACTTTACCATTTTTTATGTCTACTTTATAGACATTATCAACATTTGCACCTTTTAAAGTTTTGATTATTTTTGCATTTTCTACGTTTAAAACTGTTATCTCTCCAGACTCTGAGCTACCTACAAGTATACTTCTGTCTTTACTTAACATAAAATCAGAAAAATGAGAGTAACTTATATGAACTCGATAAATCTCTTTTGCCTCTTTTATATCATAAAGTATATACTCGTTACTTAGTAAAGCTATCATAATACGATTTTCATCCACAAACTTTGCTTTTGATATAAAATGCTTATCTTTTGCGCTAATTAATTTGCTCTTAATCCCATCTTTTATCACAAATAGCTCTCTATATCCACTATTTGCCTGCACGACTGCTAAATATTGTTTTGAAACTTTAAGATAATCCGTAGAGAAAATTTTAGGAAAAATTGCATCACCCATAAAATCTGTTATCATAGGAAATTCTATTTTTACTAACTGCTCTTTTGTACTCATACTATAAGATTCAACAGTTCCTATATCTGTACTCACAGTAAGCATACTATCTACAACAACTATATCAATAACATTACCACCAGCTTCAATAGAATCGTATGGCTTAATAGTGTCGGCTTGTATACTCATCATCAAAAGAAAAATAGTGACCATCCACTTCATAACTTCTCCTTAATAGCTTCATACTTTACTGCGTAAGGGGGACACACACCATAACAAAATCCACATCCTGTACATCTAAGCATATCTATAGTAGGTCTAAAGACTCCAAAAAAGTTTATAGCATTCTCGTCACAAGAATCTTTACAACTACTACACATCACACTATTCCAAGCTAGGCAACTATTTATATCAATACTAAATTTTGCTTTTATCCAATGCTCTTGATTTAAAACGAGTACTTCACTCGGGCAAACTTTTACACACTCTTCACAAAAAGTACATCCACTCTTTTCAAAACTCAAAAATGGAATTTTATCTCCATCTAATTTTATAATATCCTCTTCACAAACACTAGCACAAGGCTTCTCTTTACATTCCAAGCAGAGCTTAAACAAAGACTCATCTTCGTTATAAGGTGGTCTTACATGTAAAGGTTTCTCATCTTTAGTTTTTTTAAAACGAGAAGCAAGGGAAGCAAATGCTTCCCTTCTGCTTGTATCAGCCATTCTTACTGAACACCCTCATTTAGGTTATCAAGTAAGTTTGAACGCTTCATTCCATCTTTTGCTCTAAAATCTGGCGTAAATGTGTTCTCCACCAAAGGTGCATTATCTGATTGAGGAGCATGACACTGTGTACAATTGTATCTAGCATTAGATACCGTTGCAAGTGCAGTCTCATTTCTCATATCAAACGTATGTGACTTTGGAACTGATGTTGCATTTACTGACGCTGCAACAGCTGGATCATGACAACCTAAACACGAGTTATTGTTTGTTGTAATTGGCAACAAACCTTCAACATCATGAGGTATCATAGGTGGTGCATTCTCAAATGCACGCTCATATACTTTCGACTCTCCAGCAGCAGTTTTACTATAAGAAGTTGCATCTGGTACAGTCGTATTTTCTGTATATAGATCAGTCTTTCTAAGCCCCAACGACTCTTCACTAACACTACTACTCATAGCACACCCAGTTGCTATAAGAGCTGTTAGCGTCGCAGCAGCTATAAGTGTCTTTTTACTAAACATCATATGTCTCCTATCCGTTTTTATTGATATAATTTCTAATACCGAATGACAGAGCATCATCGTCACAGACTTCGATACATCTACCACAATTGGTACATTCTCCTGAACTTACATCTCCACTCTCTTTACCTATAAGAGAGAGAATCTGCTTCTCAGGACATACATCCTTGCATTTCATACAAAGTGTACAGTTTGGTTGATCATGTTTTACTCTAATAATACTCAACTTTGAAGCAACTGAGTAAAATCCCCCTAATGGACATATATGCCCACACCAACCATTTTTAACCGCAAAAAGGTCAAACAAAAAGATTGACAACACCGCCGCAAATCCCATGCCCATTCCAAATACAACGCCACGATGTAGCATTGAAATTGGAGAAACAATTTCAAAAGCAGCTACGCTCGTAAAAGCTGACAGAATTAGTGCAAGTACAATAACTTTATACCTAACACTTCTACCAAGCCAAACTTTTTTCTCCGTCTTATCAAGAAGAAGAACTCTTCTTAACCAATTTGCCAAATCAGTTATCATGTTTATCGGACAAACCCAAGAACAAAACGCACGCCCACCAATACTGCCATAAAATAGTAATATTATCAAAGCACCTACCAACACATCTGCTCCTAGTATTGCCCCTGCTGCTAACATTTGCATTACTGCAAATGGATCTGAGAGAGGAATAACACCAAAAAGCAAAGATGAACTCAAAGTTCCTGTAAGAACTTTAAACCCATATGCATTAGCACTAAAATAAAGAACCAAAATACCAATCTGGCTAACTCTTCGTAACATCAAGAAACGATATTTTTTAAGAAAATTAGTCATCGAACAATACCTCATTAGAGTTTAAGTAATCTTGCGGAGCAAGTTCACTTCTTTTTGTTCGAGTCGTAACATCTGTAGAAACATCATTTAAACGTTTCTCATCGTTTGCATCCCAACCTTTTATGTAATGACCTCCGATTTTGCCTTGGGCAATATCATTAGGTAGTACAAAAATAGCTGCTTTTTCAGTTACACAAGCACGTTCACATAAACCACATCCTGTACAGGCTTTACTCATCACTTTTGGTATCAACAGTGCATGTTTTCCTGTTCTCTCGTTTCTCTTATACTCAAGAACAATAGCCTCATCCATTAAAGGACAAGCTCTATAACAAGCATCACACTGAATTCCCCAAAAAGCGATACAAGACTCTTCGTCAACGACTGCAAGTCCCATTTCAGACCTGTTTATGTCTAAAACTTTTTCACCCTCTACAACACTAGATACACTCTCTTCATCTAAAGCTCCCGTAGGACATACTGGAACACAAGGAATATCTGTACACATATAACATGGCACATCTCTTGGTATGAAGTACGGTGTACCCATAGGTTTATTGTCTCCAGGTTTCGCCATGAGTAAAGTGTCAAACGGACATGCTTCAGCACACTGTCCACACTTAATACACATACGCAAAAAATCGATTTCAGGTTTTGCACCAGGAGGGCGCAAAATCAGCGGTGCTGACTTTGCTTCCTCTATGTAACCGGTCCAAACCATTCCACCTAATGCCGACAAACCAACACTTTGAGCCATAGTCGAAAGAAATCTTCTTCTTTTCGTTATGACTGGTTTTTTTGAATTAAGATTGCTCAAAACAATCCCTTTCCTCTATTACGCTTTGTAAAGCTTAACAGCACATTTTTTATAGTCTGTTTGCTTTGACATCGGACAAGTAGCATCTAGACAAACTTTGTTTATAAACACTTTCTCATCAAACCAAGGAACAAAAATAAGTCCTTTTGGAACTCTGTTTCTTCCTCTAGTCTCAACTCTTGCTCTTACTTTACCGCGACGTGATTCAACCCAAATAAGTCCACCTTGCTTGAATCCCTTAGCTTTTGCATCACCTGGATTCATATAACATAGAGCTTCAGGAACTGCACGATACAGCTCAGGTACTCTCATTGTCATAGTTCCACTATGCCAGTGTTCAAGAACACGTCCTGTACACATCCAAGTATCATACTTGTTATCAGGCATCTCTGGAGGATCCATATATGGTCTTGCAAAGATTTTTGCTTTATTTTTCAAGCTTTTCTTTGTTTTATCTTTGATTCCATTTAAATCACCTTGATACAATGCTTTTGCAAGTGGTCCATAAAATGCAAAATCACTATTTGGACTAGCTTTCTTAGCATACGGATCGTACTTAGTATTAAATCTCCATTGAGTCTCTTTACCATCTACAACTGGCCACTTCAAACCTCTTACTCTATG
>CAZHBU010000039.1:16752-18951 GCA_964530865.1 uncultured Sulfurospirillum sp. | reverse complement strand
TTTAGCTAAAATAACAGACTTAAAAACTACAGAAAAGAGAATTAAATTGGATTTAGAATACTACGAAATACTAGAAATCACAAAAGATGCCGATAGTGGTGCAATAAAAAAAGCATATAGAAAACAAGCACTAAAATTTCACCCTGATAGAAATGAAGGTGACAAAAGTGCCGAAGAGCAGTTTAAACTTGTCAATGAAGCTTACCAAGTTCTAAGTGACCCTGAAAAAAAGTCTACTTATGACAGGTATGGAAAAGCTGGACTAGATTCGCAAGGGTTCTCTCACTTTAGTGATATGGATTATGGAGATATCATGGGTGACCTTGGAAGTATCTTTGAATCTGTCTTTGGTGGTGGATTTAATGCGGGTGGCAGAGGACAAAGAAGACAAAGAAAATACCCATTAGATTCTGAAGTTGAAATTGATTTAGCATTTAATGAAGCAATTTTCGGGTGTAAAAAAGAGGTTGATTATAGCTACAAAAAACCTTGCGACGATTGTGATGGCACAGGTAGTAGCGACGGTAAAAAGTCTACATGTAACGAGTGTGGAGGTAAAGGTCAAGTCTTCTATCGACAAGGCTTTATGACTTACTCTCAAACATGTCCTCACTGTAATGGTAAAGGCTCTACTATAGAAAATCCTTGCTCTTCATGTAATGCAAAAGGTTTTAGCGAAGAGAGTGATAAAGTTACTATAGATATTCCAGAGGGAATAGACAATGGCAACAGAATTAGAGTTGCAAGACGTGGTAACATAGATGAAAATGGTGACCAAGGTGATCTTTACATTCAAACAAATGTTGGCGAAGATGAGCATTTCCAAAGGCACAATGATGATGTATATATAGAAGTTCCACTTTTCTTTACACAAGTTGCTCTTGGTGAAGATATAACTATACCAACACTTAGAGGAGAAACAACTTTAGAGCTTCCTATGGGAGCTAAAGATAAACAGCAGTTTGTATTTAGAAATGAAGGCATTAAAAATGTCCACACTGGTGAACTTGGAAATATGGTAGCTCAAATCAAGATAAAATACCCTAAAAAACTTTCATCAGAACAAAAAGAGATGTTAACTAATCTTCAAGAAGATTTTGGCATTGAAAGCACTCCTCATGAGAGTAGTTTTGAAGGTGTAGTTGACAAAATAAAAGGCTGGTTCAAATAGACCACTTTGTCCTTTATGGTGATGCAAAACTACCATATACCATAGTTACAAACAAAAAACTAAAAAACTTATACATTACGATTGACCCAACTAAAGGGGTCATCGTAAAAAATCCAAACTTTTCACTTAAGTATGTTCATTCTATCGTAGAAAAAAAATCTAGCTGGATAGCAAAAAAACTCTTACATGTAGAGCAAAGAAAATCTATATCAAAAATATATGAAAATGAAAACAGAGTCTTGTTGTATGGAGAAAAAGAGTCTCTACATGTAGAGGGTAAACTCTCTGATTTTTACAAACAAAAAACTACAGAGGTAGTTCCTCCTTTAGTAGAAAAGTGGGCTTTCAAGATGAATCTAACTCCAACTTGCATTACATTTAGAAAAACAAAAAGAAGATGGGGAAGCTGTAGTGCTAAAAATGAGTTAAGTTTTACAAGTTCACTCATTCAGCTTCCATCTTTATGTATAGAGTACATCATAGTTCATGAACTTTCACACATAAAACACAAACATCATCAAAAATCTTTTTGGTTACATGTAGAGAGATTTATGCCAAACTATAGAGAATATGAGAAAATTATGAAAGATTACTCACCTCAAATCTAATCGATTAAACTCTCTTTTTATATCTTCAATGTCTTCAATCCCAACAGAAATACGAACTAAATCTGTAGGTATTCCATTTTGTTCTAAAATTTTTCTACCCTCTTTAGTTGTAAGTAAATCATAATGTGCCAAATAGACATAAGGCATCAAAAGTGTAAATTCAGTTCCTAAACTAGGACCTTTATAGAAGTTTAGAGTATCATACGCTTCTGCAAAATCTATGTTGAAAGTAACAGACATAACCGGACTTAAAGGTGAATGATAAATTCTCTTTATGAACTTTTTTTGTTTTAAAAATTCTACTAGTTTAGCTCTATTTTCATTTGCTTTTCGTACTCTTGAACTATACCCATTTATCTCAAAACCAAGGCGTTGTATATCTTTATAATACGGCTTATCTAACTCTTCTTTAAACAACTT
>CAZHBU010000039.1:0-16652 GCA_964530865.1 uncultured Sulfurospirillum sp. | reverse complement strand
ATAAAAAACTTTTGAATCATAGCTTTCTATGATGTTCATCGTATCTAGGTATATCCATCCAAGTTGTAAAACCATACCTGTTTTAATTTTTTGTAAAGTTTTAAGTGTTGTGTACATCGCATTCATACCAGAAGTACAAAGATGTACTGAGTCTTCTTTATAAACTTTTGTAAGAGTATTTAAAACGTTTTTTTCACAACCTAACTCCTCTACATGTAATGAATCAATTAGACCCCTTACATGTAGATACTCTTCAGCAAATCTAGAAGATAAATTGCAACCCACATGCTGAATAAAACGCAATACTGATTTTAGTTCATTTGTATTTTTTTTCACTAAAACTATGCCAAAATCTTCTTTAAAACTTATATTATTTTTTATAGTAAACTCTTGCATAATTAGGTTTGCAAATCTTTGAGAACTAACCAAAACTACCTCTTGATTTTTATCTAATTTGTACTCTACATGAAGATATTCAGCCATTTTTTTTAAATATGGATGAAGAACAAAACGAGGATAACCACTTTTTATAACACTATTGTTGCCCTCTTCATATGATATAACATCAGAAAAAGTAGGGATTGATACAGAAACTGCATGAACATTGTTAGGAGGTAAGGTCTCCCCACAAGGTATATGTTTAAACATTGGTTGCCTGCACGATATCACTTATTAAGTCCTCAACATTTTCCAAGCCAATAGAAAATCGAACTGTACTCTCTAGAATACCAATAGCCTCAAGCTCTTCTTTACTAAAAGTAGCATGTGAAATTTTAGCAGGAATTTCTATGCGTGAATCAGGACTTCCAAAAGAGCATTTTTCACCAAATATTTTTGTTTTTTCTATAAATGTTTCAGCTAGTTCAACACTCTTAAAATCTGCACAAAAAAGTCCAGGAATAAAATCCATCTGTTTTTTTGCCAACTCATACTGTGGATGTGATTTCAATGCGGGATAAGTGACTTTTGTTATGTAGCTTTGTGTTTCTAAAAAAGTAGCTATTTCAAGTGCATTTTTCTCGTGCTCTCTCATACGAATTTTTAGAGTTGGTATGCCCAAACTTATTAAAAATACATCCATTGGATTTTGACTTCTTCCATGAGCATTTGCATAAAAACCTATTTGTTTTGCCAACTCTTTCGTTTTAGATACTATCGCTCCAGCAATCACACTTCCATGACCTGATATATATTTCGTTGTTGAAAAGAGTGAAAAATCAGCACCCAAATCAAGAGGACGCTGGCTTATAAAAGTTGCTAGAGAATTATCTACTGCAAAAAGAGAATTGTACTTTTTACTTAATCTGCCAACCATCTCTAAGTCTATGATTTTAAGACCTGGGTTTGTAGGTGATTCACATAGTATCAAGTCTATTGGATTATTTTTTAATACCTCTTCTAGCTCTTCAGCATGTAAAAAGTTTCTAAAATGCACAGTTACATTGTACTTCTCTTCAAATATCTTTAAAAGTCGAAAAGTACCACCATAACAATCAGCTTCAACAAGTACATGAGAATTTGACTTTAAAACTGTTTCAAACAAAAGCCCAACAGCGGCAATGCCCGTATGAGTACAAACACACCCTGCCCCATGCTCTACATGAGTAAAAAGGTTTTCAAGGACTTCACGAGTAGGGTTACCGCTTCTTGTATAGTCATATACGTCATCACTATTTTGTTTTTTTAAATCAAATGTACCAGTGTTATAGATAGGAAAATGTGATGCCCCGTGCTTATCTGCTTGGCTTGCAAAATCTTGTATATGTGCTAAATCTGTCTCTACATGTAAACTCATAAATATCCTAGTTTTTTATAATTATATCTTATTTATTAAGTAACAGGCAAATTATTTAAACTTACATACACAATAGAATTCTTGCATAACCCCTTATAGTCTCACAATATTAATTAGTGTTTATAATAGTTACTTATAACTATTTATTTAGTCTATTTTTTGTTTTTTATACTTAAATTAAAATTTATTCGTTACAATTAAGTAATAAATAAACATGTAGGAGTGTATAGTGAAAAAGTTTTTATATATAACAGATAGAGAAGAGTATACAGAACATAACTTTATAGGTCCACTTTTTGAAAAATATTTACCAAAATTTATGGATGTAGATATTGTTTATTTATCTAAATACAAAAGTTATTTTGAAAAAAGAAATGGTCGTTTTATAATTCCTATTCATGAAAAAAAAGATATTTTAAAGTATCTTTGTGACAATGATGTAGATGTATTTAAGTATGATTATGTAGTTGTGAGAAATATGTATGAAATACTTGAAAACATCTTAGCTTCAAAAGATACTTATAATATAAAAGTAGGATACCGACTCTCATTTCCAAAACTAGCTTCAAAACTAGAACATGCAAAAGCAGAAAATAAATCAAATATACTTCTTGAGATAGATAAAAAAGTAAAAACCTACACAAGAACAAAAATGATAAATCAATGTGATATTTTCTTACCAACTTCTCAAGGTCTAAAAGATGTCTACTGCCCAAATGTAACGACTAAAACACATATAGTTTGCTCAGGAATTGACCCAGATAAAGTCCACTCAAAGATAAGTCGAGGAGATGATAAAATAATATTTGCTTACAATGGAACACTTAGTAGATTAAGAGACTTTAGAACTGTTCTAGAAGCATTTAGTGAGTTAAAACATAAAAATTGGAAGCTATATATATCTACTAAAGATAAAGATAAGGCAACTGATTGTTTAGATGATTTTAACTCACTAAAGAAGAGAGTTGAAATTACTAAAGCTGAAACTAAAAATGAGCTGCTAAATCTCATGGCAACTTGTGATGTAGGTCTATCTTTACTACCAAATATAGATGTTTTCAATACCTCTATTCACTTAAAAACAGTCGACTACTACACAACTTCTATACCAACACTTATGACAAATAGTGCAAAAAATAGAGAAATTTTTACAGATAATGTCGATGCTTGGTTATGTGATTTTAATAAAGACTCTATTCTTATAAAACTAAATGAGATAATAGAAACACCAAAAGAGCAGATGAGAACTATGGGTGTAGCAGGACAAGCTAGACTACTAGATCAAAGAGACTACAGGAAAATAGCAAGTTTGTTAGCTTCAGCTATGAATCTGCTCTAACAAAGTTCAGGAGTGTAAAAACTCCTCTTTAAATTTAACATTTTTATGATAAAATACATACAAATAAGCTAAAGGGTACAAGTGAGTAAAAAAGAATCTATCAAAGAAAAAATCATACATTACGTATATACGCTATCAAATCAGCCTGTTATTTTTAGAGACTTACTCTCTGCAAATAGCCACTATAACGAAAAAATGTATGTAGATCCAGGTAAACTTGGGTTTCGTATGAGTATTGTTAAAGCATATACAGCATATTTTATTTTAAGTGCATTAATCATTATACCTCTTATTGGAATCACTCACTACTTCTTGAAAAATATGAATTTTCACTTTTCTGTTTTGAGTGCTGTTTTAGTAACAAGTGCTGTTTTTATAGGTTTTGATTTTTTTAAATCATGGACTAGAGATGCTATTACACTAAAACTTATCAAAAAAGCGTGGTTAGTCCATTTTCCTTTTTTCTCTTATGATAAATATAGTAAAAAAGTAGAAGACATCTATAATAAATCTCTAAAAAGTGAGGTCTCAAAAAAAGATTTACAACTTTATGTGATGGATAAGTTAGTAGAAGAGAATTAAACTCATTCTATTTCCCTTGAAGCATTAGTTCCAAGTATGCACTAACATGTCCCATAACATACCCTAGCACAGACTCATCTTCTTCTGTAAACTTTCCTACACCATCGAGCTTATTTATGAGTTGCATAACTCCTAAAACTCTATCTCCATATCCCATGATAGGAACTGCTAGAATCGCTTTTGTAGTATAACCGCTACCTTTATCTACATCTTTATTAAAATAAGGACTATTTTGTGCATCATTTACAACCATAGATTTTTTAGTTTTAAATACTTCACTAGCAATTCCCTTGGTATCTGGAATCTCAATATAACTAACTCCATCCACATAAACAGACCATAAACTTTTTGTACTATCATCATGTATAAATATAGTACACCTGTCGATTTCAAGTATGTCTTTAATGGAATTAGAGATTATCTTTATTTTTTTAGTAAAGTCATCTTCTAAAACAAGTCTTTTGTTTAACTCTAAAAGTCTATTTAGTCTTCTTTCACTGATTTGTTTAGCCATAGTATCACATCTTTATTTAATTTTTTAATTATCTTTTCATAAGCCTCTACAGCACCTTTTGCATCTTTACTGTTACATTTTTCTTCATAAATAAACTCTTTTGAACTCTTTAACATTGAACCCTCAATTAAGTACAATCTAATGCCAAAACTTACCATGCCTGAGCTAATATCATGAACGGAATCTATAAGCTCACTCTCTAATACTAAATCAGCTCTTACTTTTGAGTATCTTGAATATGTTGTTTTAAAAAGTTCACTTCTTGAGATGCTATTTACTAAATTTTGCTCCAACATATCAGTAAAAGCAGTATTCCACTTTGAATAAAAATAAGAATCTATCTTCACAGAAGACTCTTTATACCATATTCTATCACTTTGCATCTGATTTGAAGATTTAATCTTTGCTATTTTCAAAACTTTCTCTACATGTAAAGGTTGTTCATTTTTTGAACTATCATTGATAGAGTATATATCGTAAGGTTTTATCTCTTTTGATGAACATCCACTTAACAAAAAAAGTGCCAAAACTGACAATAAAAATTTTCTCATTTTACCTCTCCTGGTCCAAGATTTTTTGCACGACTTTTATATAAAATGTCACTAGGACTCTCACCTAACTCTTTTACAGTCTCATCAAGTTCAATTGATAAATCTTTTAGTGCATGTGCTGTTTCATTCATAATCTGTAAGTTCTCTTCTACTATATTTGCAATACTAAACTGTCCGCTATCAAGTTCTTTTTGCATCTTCTCAAAAAAGATTCTAGTTTCATCAGAAGCAGCAGCTGCCTTGTCACTCATCTCTCCAAGTTTTTTAAAAGAGACTAAAAGGTCATCTTCAAACTGTGAAGTATGGTCTAAAAACTTGCCACTTTTGTCAGAAAGTTGATTTACATTTTTCTCTATACTCTCTTTTAACTCTGATATGTCTTTAAACATCTTATCGATACTCTTTTTTTGCGTATCAATATAAGCTGTTGTAGAAGATAGGTTTCCCATAATATTTGATATGCTCTTCAAGTTTTCATCACTCAACATGATAGAAACTCTTACTAATATATCATCTATCTGTGTAGTTATAGATTCACCGCTCTCAAAAAGTGAAGTTAGCATAGATTTTTTAGATACTATAGTTGCTATACTCTCGTTTGAAGTTATTTTTTGTTTTGCATCTTTACTTCCACCTTTTAGCTCAATATACTTAAGTCCTGTAATTCCTTGAGAGTCTAAGGAGGTATAACTATCAACCTTTACAGGTGTTCCTTTGTTGATTTCAAGCAAAACTTCTACCTCTTCACTGTTCTCTTTATTGATAGATATTTTCTTAACTCGCCCAACTTCAACACCTCTTAGCTTTACTAAGGAAGCTATATTTAGTCCAGAAACTGACTCTCCAAAATAAGTATGATAGTAATCATACTCTGTCGCCTTATTCCCATACTTTCCAAGCCAAAACATAAATGATACTAAAGCGATACTAAGCAAAATCACGAATGATCCAACTATAGTGTAACTCAATCTTTTTTCCATTTTACTGTCCCCTTCTTAAGGAACAAAGTCCCCCAAAAATTCCTCGCGATTGAAGCACGAAGTAACCTTCTGTATATTTCATTAATCTTTACCCACTTTCAAGAATTCACGCAAAGCATAATGCTCAAACTTCTTCGCTTCTTCAAGGCTTCCCTCAAAGAGTATTTTTTTCTCATAAATCACACAAAACCTATCAAGAACATGCTCAATTGTATGCAAGTCGTGAGTTACCATAACTATAGTTAGATTCAAAAGTGATGCCAATTCTCGTACAAGTCTATCAAAATTCTCAGCACTCACAGGGTCAAGTCCGCTTGTTGGCTCATCTAAAAACATTATTTTTGGCTCCATAGCCAATGCCCTTGCAAGTGCCACTCTTTTTTTCATACCACCACTAAGCTCACTCGGGAAAAGGTACGTTGCTTCTTCTTTTAAACCTGACATTTTTAGTTTACTCAAAGCAATCTGCTCTATAACTTCTTTTGGTAAGTTTGTGTACTCTATGAGAGGTTGGGAAACATTTTCTATGACATTTAAAGATGAATACAAAGCACCAAACTGAAACAAAACTGCCCAATTCTTCTTGAGTTCGATTGAGTCTCTATAAGAGATGTTTTTTATGGACTTCCCCATAACTTCTATATCACCACCTTGAAAAGATTGGAGCATTATCATCTCACGCATTAACGTCGATTTACCACTTCCACTTCCTCCAAGTATGCCATAAACTTCACCCTCATTTATGTCTATACTTACACCATCATGAACTATGTTTGAGCCAAACTTTGTGATGATGTCTCTTGCTTTGATAATAGTCCCCATCATATACCAACTTCTGTGAGTAAAACTGAAATCAGAGCGTTACAAGCAATAACCCAAAAGATTGCATTCACAACACTTATAGTCGTATATTGCCCAATGCTCTCTGTACTTCCTGTAACTTGAAAACCTCTAAAACAGCCTATCATGGCAATGAGAAGTCCAAAGAATGGTGCTTTGATGAGTCCTATGAGTATATGTTTCATCTCTACAACATCTCTTGCTCTAACAACAAATTCACGAAACGAAATACCAAGACTTCCATCGGCAACTATCATGCCACCAAAAACACCCACAATATCTGCAAAAAATACAATAAGAGGCATAGAGATAACAAGTGCAAAAACACGAGGAAGAACAAGAAAAAGAATAGGGTCAAAACCCATAGACTTAAGAGCATCTATCTCTTCTGTTATCTTCATGGTTCCTATCTCAGCCGTATATGCTGATGCACTTCGTCCTGCAATAACAATGGCCGTTATAAGAGGTGCAAGCTCTCGAAAAACAGAGATTGAAACCATATCTACTATAAATATATTTGCCCCAAACTTTGCAAGTTGGTCAGCTCCTTGATAGGCTATAACAAGCCCCACCAAAAAAGAGGTAAGCCCAACTATGGGCAGTGCTCCTGCTCCAGATTTTTCTATATGTGCCAAAGTTGCTCTATATCTAAACTGATGTGGAGCAAAAATCAATCTTAATGATTGCATTATAGTTTCACCAAAAAACGATATAAAAAGAAAAAAACCATCAAATCTATCTATTATAGACTTTCCAATTTTATTTACAAATTTTGATAAAAAGAACTCTTTTGGCTTTTCTAGTTTTGGTTTTTGTCGTAAGTTTTTTCTTGCAAAGTAGAGTATTTTTTCAAACTCTGGAGCAACATCGTTTATAGTAGCTGAGCAGCCTTTTTGAGTAAAAAAAGAGATAAGTTCTACTATCAAGAGTGCGCCAGCAAAATCAAGTGATTTCATAGAACTACAATCAATACCAACAAATGAGAAATTTTTCTGCTTTATGGTTTTTACTTTTGAGTAAAATCCCTTTATGCTATATTTGTCAAAATCTCCTGATATCTTGATTCTACATGTAGACTCATCTACATGTAGAATCTCAAAGTTGCCCATACTTTGCCTTTTATTTTAATTCGCCCCAGTTTTTCCCTATGCTAACACTTACTTCTAGTTTCACTTTTAACTTATATATATTTTTCATAACTTCAGCTGCTTTTTGTGCAAACTGTTCAGCAAACTCATCTTTAACTTCAAAGATAAGTTCATCATGAATCTGCAATAACATTTTAGAATCTTCATCTAAAAGCTCATTTTGAATCTTCAACATTGAAAGCTTAATCAAATCAGCGGCACTCCCTTGAAAGCGAGTATTTACTGCTTCTCTCTCATACATAGGAACTTGCATGCCATTTGCATTTTCCCAGTCAAAATAGCGACGTCTTCCTAAAAGTGTATCAACATAACCATCATCTTTTGATTTATCACTTATGCTTTTTAGATACTCTTTTACAGTTGAAAAAGATTTAAAATAGTTTTCTATATAACCTTTTGCTTCTGCTTGCGATATTCCTAAAGTTTGAGATAATTTTCTAGCACCCATACCGTAAAGAAGTCCAAAATTTATGCTCTTTGCTATGCCTCTTTTTTCTTTTGCATCTTCTTCACCAAAAAGCTTAATAGCTGTTTGAGTATGAATGTCTAAATCGTTATTAAAGGCATCTAGCAACTCTTTATCTTCACTATAGTGAGCCAAAAGACGTAACTCTATTTGAGAGTAGTCAATACCTACAAAACTATAGCCTTCACTTGAGACAAAACCATCTCTTACCTCACGACCTAATTTAGAACGAGTTGGTATGTTTTGAAGGTTTGGCTCTTTTGAACTGAGTCTTCCTGTCGCCGTTCCTGTTTGTAAAAAAGAGGTATGAATACGGTTACTTGAAGAACTCTCACCCAACTTTAAAAGTGGTTTTATATAAGTTGATTGTAGTTTTGCTAACTCTCTATACTCTAAGATTTTTGGTATCACTTCATGCTTATCTAAAAGCTTTGTTAAGACACTCTCATCTGTACTATAGCCTGTTTTTGTTTTTTTGATTATAGGAAGTTCAAGCTGTTCAAATAAAACTACGCCCAACTGCTTCGGTGAGTTTAAGTTAAACTCTGCCTCGCTCAAAGTGTAAATCTCTTTTTTTAAATTTTCTATAGCTATATTTGTTTTACTCTCAAGCTTACCAAAATAAGCAATATCAACTTTAATACCCTCTTCTTCCATATCTAAAAGAGTTCGTATAAAAGGAAACTCAGTCTGGCGAGCAAGTTTTAACAAGCTTGGTTCTAAAACTTCAACCAGCTTATCGTAAAGTTTATAAGTCATCCAAGCATCTTCACTAGCATACTTACAAGCATCTTCTATATCGACTGCACTAAAATCTGCACCTTTAGGAACAACATCTTTAAACTTCACCATATCATAATCAAAAAATCTTTTTGCTAAGCTATCTAACCCTGCTCTAAGCTCTGGATTTAAAAGCCAAGCTAAAACCATAGTATCTGAAAACTGCTCTACATGTAATGCTTTAAAATTCTGTTTCACTATTGCAAAATCATACTTTAGATTTTGCCCAACTACTCTACATGTAAAGATTTTTTCTATCGCCTTTTTTGCATCTTCGAGACTAATTTGCTCCCCAACTCCCAAGTAATTGTGAGCTATTGGAGAGTAGTAAGCCTCATCTATATTTAGGGCAAATGAAAAACCAACTATCTTTGCAGTTTTAACATCAAGTCCTGTTGTCTCTGTATCAAAGGCTACTGTATCGCTACATGTAAGCTTATTGACTACTTCAAAAAGTTTTTCTTTTGTATCAAGCAGTATCGGGGTAAACGTACAAACTTCTTTTTTTTCTTTAGGTTTTGGAGTATATTTTAAACGAGAGAGTATACCCTTAAGATCATATTTTTCTAACTCATCTACTATATTTTCTAAAGGTTGATTTGAAGGAAAATGAAAACTCTCAAACTTATCTGATATATCCAAACTATCATCAAGCCGAACTAGCTTTTTACTCAAAAAGGCATTGTCTCGACTCTCTTCAAGAAGTTTTTTTGCTCTTGGATTTGCTACATTTTCTATGTTCTCATATATGCTTTGAACATCACCAAACTCATCAATAAGCTTTTTAGCTCCTTTTGCTCCTATGCCTTTAACACCAGGAACATTATCAGCTGCATCTCCTACGATAGCAAGGTAGTCTCCAACTCTCTCAGGATAAACACCAAACTTCTCAAAACACCTTTCGTTATCTATTTCTTGTCTTTTTATAGGGTCATAGATAACTACTTTTCCATCTTCAATGAGCTGGTACAAGTCTTTATCGTGACTTACAATTCTTACTTTTATATCGTTCTGTTTTGCAAACTTTGTTGCAGCTGCAATGACATCATCAGCTTCAAAACCCTCTTGTAAAAAACTCTTAAACCCCATCTTTTCTATCCAGCTAATCGCAACAGGCAGTTGTGTTTTCAAATCTTCGGGAGCTGGTGAACGGTTTGCTTTATAGTTTGGGTCTATTTCATGACGAAAATTTTTACCCTTTGCATCAAGAGCAAAAAGTATATAATCAGTCTCATGTTCTTCCCGTAAAGTGTAGATAAAATTAGCAAATCCAGTGATGAGCCCTGTTGGAAAACCATCTTGGTTTCTTAGGTTTGGAAGTGCATAAAAGTTCCTAAAGAAGAAACCGAATGTATCTATGATTGTAAGAGTTTTCATCAAAAGTTTTCTATGACTTTCTCTATTGCATCAGCAAATACTGCTTCGTTATAACCCTCTTTATTAATCAAACTCAATGCTATTGTTACACTTCTTTCTGTAAGAGGTGCATTCATAGGAACTGCAGTTTTTACAACTTTTAAAGCTACAGAGTACTCTCTAATATGTTCTGGTGCTTCATCAACACTATCTGCATATGCAATAGCCTCAACCATAGTTTCATCAAATCCCCAGTGTTCAAATATCTTTGAAGTTACTTCTGCTGTTGTTACCCCTACAAATGATTTTTCTACTTGGGCTATGTTTAAAGCAGTCTCTATTTCAGACTTAAAAGGTATAACTTCATCTTCTTTTACTATCTCATCAGCTATGAGTATCTTTCCTGTCTCTTGTAAAAGTGCTGAAAGGAAAAGTACATCAAGCTTTTTACTATCAACTTTTACATACCACTCTTTCATCAAGCGACTCTGAAGAGCAGAAATCTGTACAAAATCTTCAGGAACAAGACCATAAGGCTCTATATCAACATTCAGAAGTTTTTTGATGGATATATCAGTTGTCAAAGCTCTCGTAGTTGACATGCCAAACAGAGATATAGCTTGAAGCACACTTCTGATTTCCCGTCTAAAACTATATAAAGGAGAATTAGCTACTTTCAAAAGATTTGCTACTAACATAGGATCAGTCTCTATGATTTTTGCAAGTTGATTTATAGTGCCTTTGTCATCTGAACAGATAGCATTTATCTCATGAAAACTCTTTGGTAGTGGTGGTAAAGTCTTGATTCTTTCTGTTATATTTTCTAACATTTTTACCTCTTATTGCATTATTTGTTCTATTTTATCAAATTTTGGTTTAAACCAATCTCTTTTGCCAAATACTCTCCCGTATAACTTCCGCTTTTTTTATAATTTGTTGCTACACTCAAAGGCGTTCCTACATCTACTATCTGCCCTCCGTAGCTTCCACCATCTGGGCCCATATCTATGATGTAATCACAATTTTTTATGATATCCATGTTGTGCTCTATTACCAAAACCGAGTTTCCTAAGTCTGTAAGATGATGAAGAACTTTTGTAAGTCTATCAACATCGGCAAAATGCAAACCTGTTGTTGGTTCATCTAATATATAGAGTGTATTTCCCGTATCACGTTTACTTAACTCTTTTCCTAGTTTTATGCGCTGTGCTTCTCCACCACTTAGTGTAACTGCATTTTGTCCTAGTGTTATATATCCTAGTCCAACATCACTTAGAGTTTGAAGTTTTTGATTTATCTTTGGAATGGCTTTGAAAAAGTCAAGTGCTTCATCTACGCTCATACCAAGTACATCTGAGATTGATTTACTTTTGTATTTTATCTCCAAAGTTTGAGGATTATAACGAGCACCTTTACATGAGTCACATTTAACCATAATATCTGGCAAAAAGTGCATCTCTATCTTTATCTCACCCTCACCTTGACACTTTTCACAGCGTCCACCTTTGACATTGAAGCTAAAACGTCCTATCTTATAGCCTCTTAGCATTGCCTCTTTTGTTTTACTAAAAAGAGCTCTAATTTCGTCCATAATGCCTGTATAGGTAGCAGGGTTACTTCTTGGTGTTCGCCCTATTGGGCTTTGATCAAGGTAAATAACTTTATCTAAATGCTCTAAACCATGACACTCCACGCCATCTATTTTTTTTACTTTTCTGGCACGATTGAGTAACTCTTTTGCAACGGGAAGAAGAGTTTGTAGTATGAGTGAGCTTTTCCCACTTCCACTTACACCCGTAATGCCAACTAAGTTACGTAGAGGTATCTTTACATGTACATCTACTATGTTATTTACACTGACATTACTAAGCTCTATCCAATCTTTCTGCTCTCTATCTTCTTTGTAGTCTATTGTTTTAGTTCCACTTAGATATTGAGCAGTCAAAGTACCACTCTTTTTCATCTCTTCAAGTGTTCCCGCAAAGACTATCTCTCCACCAAATTTACCTGCATTTGGTCCAATATCTACTATAAAATCAGCTGCATTTATAGTCTCTTTGTCGTGTTCTACCACTATGACACTATTGCCTTTTTTTTGTAAGTTTCTTAGAGTTCGTATGAGTCTTAGAGTATCTCGTTCATGAAGACCTATGCTAGGTTCATCAAGAACGTACATAACTCCTGTTAGTCCACTTCCTATCTGCGAAGCGATGCGTATTCTTTGTGCCTCTCCACCACTAATAGTTCTTGCATCTCGCCCAAGAGTAATATAACCTAGTCCAACATCAAACAAGAAAAATAGACGCTCTCGTATCTCTTTTAAAACTGATGCTGCTATGAGGTGTTGCTGTTCACTCATGTACTCAAAGTTTTTATCATCTTTAAAAAATTCTAGTGTTTTATCTATAGGCATGTCCAAAATATCGCCTATATTTCTTGAGGCTACATGTACCGCTAAACTCTCTTGTTTTAGTCTATGAGCATTACATCTATCACAACTCTTTTCACTCATGTAATCGCCTAGCTCTTTTTCATCTTTTAGCATATCGTAGGCAATCTTTACTACACCCTCCCATTTACGAGTAAGTGAGTGACGTTTCCAAGTAAACTTTGCATCATCTACCCCGCCATGAAGTATGCCTTTTTGCTCATACTCCTCAAGCTCTTCAAATGACTTGTTTATGTCAATATTTGCAGCTTTACAATAACCCTTTAAAAACTTTGCATAGTAACCTTTGTTGAAGCCATAAAAGAGTTTTATCGCTCCGCTATCTACTGTTTTATGTTGGTCTATAATTTTAGTTAAATCCAGTGTATATCTTATACCAAGTCCATCACAAATAGGACAAGCACCTTTTGGTGAGTTGAACGAAAAACTAAGAGGCTCAAGAGGTTCAAAACTGATTTTACAATCAAAACATGCTAAGTGTTCAGAGTAGTGTATGTGTGAACTCTCCAAACCAACCTCATCATGATTTAGTATGTCAAGTTCAACTTCTCCATAGCTCTCATTTAAAGATTTTTCTATATCACTTGCTATTCTCTCTTTGTTGTCCTCTTTTACGACAACTCTATCGATAACTACTTTTATAGTATGCTTTTTTGTTTTACTTAACTCTACATCTTCATCAAGACGAACCATTACTCCATCTATCATAGCTCTTACATAGCCTTTATGACGAAGTGACTCTATCATGTCAGCGAAGCTTCCCTTTTTCTCTCTAACTAAGGGGCTCATTATGACAAGCTTCGCTCCTTCAGGAAGTTTTAAAACTTCTCCTATGATGTCTGCTCCACTCATTTGGGAAATTGGCTTTTTACACTTATGGCAGTGTTGTTTACCTACTCTTGCAAACAGAAGCCTTATATAGTCGTATATCTCTGTTATTGTTCCCACTGTTGAGCGTGGGTTTTTGCTTGTAGTTTTTTGATCAATTGCGATCGCAGGAGTCAAACCCTCTATGCGTTCAACATCTGGTTTTCCTACTCTATCTAAAAACTGTCTAGCATAGCTTGAGAGTGATTCAATATAGCGTCTTTGTCCCTCTGCGTAGAGTGTATCAAATGCTAAAGTACTCTTTCCGCTTCCACTTAGTCCTGTAAAAACTACCAATCTATTTTTTGGTATTGTCAAATCTATATTTTTTAGATTATTCTCATTTGCACCAATTATCTTTATATTACCCAATTACTTATCCTAAAAATATAGTTTATTAACTGTCATCGCTAAGATGACAAAATATAGACCTAAAAGCAGTGATTTATGCTTTTTCTTATCTAAATTATGTGATATTTTCACACCCAAAAATACACCCAAAAGGGAACTGATACCAACTATAAGCCCAACTTGGTAATCTATATAACCAAACTGAGAAAGACTTATAAAACCAGAAACAGAAGAAAATATTATAAAAAAGAGGCTCATAGATATAGCTTTTTTTATATCGTAGTTCATGAACCCTACTAAAATAGGAGTTAAAAACAGACCACCACCAATGCCAACACTTATAGCAATCAATCCAACAAACAGACCAACTATAAAAAGTAAAACCTTTGATTTTACTTCTGGTAAATCTGATTCTGGAGAGGATTTAAAAAACTTTAAAATTGCCAAACAGACTGAAAAAAGAAAAACTGTTGATAAAAATACTGATGAAAGGTTGCTAACTAAAAAACCACTCCCCTGTGCGCCTACGAACCCTCCAATACCAAGTATAATTCCATCTTTTATAAGAAATGTACCTTTTTTTAGATTTAAGTACGAACCAAAGATAGAACTAAAAACCATCTGCATTACAGAAACACCAATAGCATGCTTAATCCCAAAACCAAGATACATGAGAGTAGGCACGAGTAGAGTTCCTCCACCAATACCAAAAAATCCAGATATAAAGCCGATAGTTAAGCCGGTTACTAAAAATTCAAAAAACAATTTATTCCTCTTTTATTAAAAATCTATTGTACTTAATTTGTTATTTAATTAACTTAAACTATAATAGGTAATCTTTTTTAAGGGCAAAAAATGATAACTGCGATAGACAATGCTACAAAAAGCTTTTGTGCTGATATAATTGGGTTAGAATTAGAACAAGCAAAATGTTTTGGCAAAAACTTTTATGGTGCAGCAATAGCACTTTATGAAGGTGATACAGAGAGTCAATGGTACCTACTCTTTAAAAAAAATACGCTAAACGAGTTCTCAAAAGCTCTTCTTTTTGAAGATAACTTAAATGAAGATGATTTAGATGATTTGGTTAAAGAAGTGGCAAACATGATAATAGGTTCTGCAAAAGTTATATTAGAAAATAAAAATTGTAATTCAACGTACACAATATCTACTCCTGATTTTTTAGGTCACGTACCAAAAGTTGAGCTTTTGAAACTGGAAGAGTTTTTGCTTTATAAGATAAAGAATCGTACATTTGTAATAGGAAGAGCATGAACAAAAAAGATAAAGAGTATTTAGAGACCAAACTACTAAGTGGTTATGAAAATCTTGTCGATATCAATGTGGACTTTATAGCAGAACTTGGTACAACAGCATTAACTATCAGGGAATTACTTAAACTAGATAAAGGTTCTGTCATAGATTTGGGAAAACCTGCTGGTGAAAGTGTTGAACTTTTTGTGAACAATAAAATCTTTGGAAAAGGCGAAGTTATGGTATATGAGAAAAATTTGGCCATACGTATCAATGAAATATTAGATTCCAAAACAGTGATTCAATACTTTAAAAGAGAACTTTAATGAGAAAAATTTTTATACTTTTAGTTTTACTCTCTTTTAGTTTTAGTGCTAACTTACTCACACATAATGTTTATGAAAGAAGCGACAGAGTAGACATAATGCTCTCCTTTGACTCTCCTTATGAAGGTAAAATATCTCAAAAAAGAGGCTCAAATATAACTACTTTAACTTTAAGTGACTTGACATATGACAGACTCATAGAAAAAAACATAAATTCAAATATTTTACAAGCCATAACAATAGAACCAAACAAAGATAGTATCAACGTAATTCTAAAAAGTGAAAATTCTATTGGAGTTATTGCTTCAAAAACGGTAGATGGTTTTGGACTTAGAATTCGTACTAAGCCAACAACAAAATCTTCTCAAAGACAAATAAATACCCAAAAATCGAATAATGCAAAAATACCTCTTAGCACAAAACCTAGTGAAGATTTAGTTGACGGAAGATATCTTAGTGTTATATTTTTACTAACTATCATGGTTATTTTTATGTTTTGGATTAAAAAAAGAGTTATAAAAAAGAACATACAAATAAAAGATGAAAAATCTTGGTTATTTAAATCGGAAACAAAAACCCTTCCTAGTAATGAAGTAAATATACTTCATAAAAAACAGATAGACAACAACAATAGTGTTATTCTTTTAGAATTTGATGATAAAAAATATCTAGTTATGACAGGAAATTCAAATGTACTTTTAGAAAAGTTTTCAAAAGGTGATATAAAAGATGACTCAGATTTTGAAAAAGCTTTTGAAGACAATAGAAAAAAACTTGATGAGTATCTAAAAATACAGAAACAAGAAGAAGCACAAAACGACTATAGAAGCAAACTAGAGAGATACTAATTGGATATTTTTCTCTCTGTTGTATCGATATATATTTTTATACTTTTAGGTTTTCTTGCAAAAGCGAAACTTAAAAATGAACTTCAAGAAAAATCTCTTGTCATAATTTCTATCTATTTTTTACAGCCTATGCTCACTTTTTGGGGACTTAGTACAAAAAGTATCAACACAGAACTTTTACAAGCACCACTTCTATATATGGGAAT
>CAZHBU010000038.1:0-19535 GCA_964530865.1 uncultured Sulfurospirillum sp. | reverse complement strand
AAAAGTTGTGGGTTGCCAAAGTATGCTTTGTATTTTTATTTAGATTTGTTAGCAAAATTACTAAATATTATCATGGAAGTTTAGTAATGTTTCATCTGCAAACACAACGGTTGACTTGAAAAATCTGTAGCTGTCCACAATCTCTTTTATATCTATCATGATAACACATCTTTTTGCTCCGTCAAAATTGACGGCTGGGGCTACAGATTTTTCTCCAAAGTTTTGTTATGTGTAACAATAACTACTGCAAAAATAATGGTTTATTTATTCTGACCAAATACCATGCTTAAATAATTGAAACCACTTTTCTATATCTTCATGACTATGTAATTCTATCTTTGTGAAAATTTCTCTTGAAAACTCAATAGGCGAAAATCCGTTTGCTGTAATTATATTTTTATCACTTACTGTTAAATCGGATTGATAATATTTATCACCTTTATATTCAGGTGCAATATATTTTAAATATTCTAAAGCATTACTTGTATGTTTTATATCATCCAAATAGCCTTTTTGACCTAAAAAAGTTGTTGCAGAACATATCGCTGCAATTGTTTGATTCTTAGAATATAATGTTTCTACAAGTTCATCAATACCATTTATAGATTTCTCTTCCCATGCACTACCTCCAGGAAGAACTAAAACTATAGGGTTGTCTAAACTCAACTCTTTTATTGATAAATCTGGTGTAATTTTTAATCC
This sequence comes from uncultured Sulfurospirillum sp., assembly GCA_964530865.1. GTDB lineage: Bacteria > Campylobacterota > Campylobacteria > Campylobacterales > Sulfurospirillaceae > Sulfurospirillum_A. The sequence goes on along the minus strand of CAZHBU010000038.1, from coordinate 18,833 downwards.
ACCGACAGATGTGATTTCTAAACCATCTATGGTAAAATATTTTAAATTGATTTTTTCACTTTTTTGTAATTCAGGTGTAAGATATGAAATTTCCCAATCAGAGAATCCATCAAATAAAAAAATATATATATTTACAGAAGTCATTTATTTCCTTTTTTCTTGAGTTTTTGTACACCTTTTTTTAAAAAGGTGTGGGCTTCCCTGAAGTGTATCGAACTTTTTTAAAAGTTTAATATCTCAATGACTTTATCTTTGATGCCATGATAGGATGGGAATACTTCACATAACGCCTAAAGTGAGGGACACGCGATATTGTGCAAGAAATATTCGGTCTTTAATGTATCTGATTTGATACGATAAAAGCTCGAGATTTTCGCAGTATTAGCTTGTTCCTCTCCTCTGATTTGTTATAGATAGATAGTATTAAATTATCATAAATATTAAAGACTACTTTTTATAAAATTAATAATTGCTTTATTTTGAGATTCTCTAAAGCATTCTTTATAAACTGATTTATGTTTACCTATATTTCTCTTATTAAATTCGCTACATTCATAACCTACTTTTTCTTCCATATATTCATCTGATAGTGGAACAAATTTTATTCCTTTTACATATTTTAGAAATGACAAATCTTCTTGTTTATTAAAAGGGTCTCCTTTAAAAGCAAAAACAATTCCATTTATATATTCTGATTGTTTTAATTTATTTATTCTATCTTTATAAATTTTTTTCCAGAAATCTGTTCTTGTTTTATATTTTCCTGCAAAAGCTGGTGCAAATGCAATAATACCACCAATATCATACTTTAATTTTTGACCAACCAATAATGCTGTCCAACCACCTACAGAATGACCTGATATAAAAATATGTTTTTCAGGAATTCCACTTTTAACATACATTTCTATTTTTTTAATAATATCTTTTGATCTTGCTTCAGGTTTTGTTTCTATTGAATATTTAGAAAATTTAGTACCTACTTCCTTTGAACAAAAACCATCTAGTATAACTTGATTGTCTTTTATAGATTTTTTTGATAAATCTAATAACACATTTGGTATACCATATGGTGAATTAGGTTTATTAGGAGTACAAGGTGTTGGTTTTAAATTGTGACCTGAGCCTGGTGTAAAAATAACAACTATTTTTTTAGTTGGGTTATTAATTGAATAAGCCTCTTTTTCTTTAACTTTTGTTATTACATTGGGGTAATAAGTACTTGTTCCCATGCTTGTTGCACATCCACTAAATACTATTGCAAATAATACAATGGCACTTTTTACTAACAATCTTTTCATTTTTTTCCTTTATGTTGGATTTGTGTAAAACAGTTACGGTAACTTTTTATCTATAACGGTCGCGCTGAGCACCATTAAGTTTAATTTAAGAAAATACCGTCAGGTTTTTCTTGGATTAAACTTAATGTGTGACTCCTGGCATTTGATGGGTGTAGCGAAGCGGAAACCAGCAAATGGCGGGTGGCACGTTCAGTGCTCAGCGCGACCGATGCGATGTTCCCGCAAAGCGGGGACATCGCATCTATTTATTCAATACCCATTATATACCCAATAACCTTAATAATAACATTATAAGGACAAAAAATACGTCCTCATATATCACTAAATTTATTAAAAATATTTCAAATTGCAATGTTTTTAAACTTTATTGATTTTTTTTACTATTATTCTTAAATATTTTATGTCCTTTTATTGCTTTACATGTAGATAATAGGACAAAATGTCTAGTATTTGTAGAAAATTTTATTAAAAGGACATAGCGTCCCTTAAGAGAAAGGTTTTAGTATGGAAGCTAAAAAGAAGTTATTGGATGTTGTTAGAGATAAGATTAGAGTTAAGCACTATAGTCTTTCAACTGAAAAAACTTATATACATTGGATAAAATCATATATACTTTTTCATGATAAAAAACACCCAATTAAGATGGGCAAAGCGGAGATAGAACAATACCTTACAAATTTAGCAGTCAAAAATAGAGTATCTCCTAGTACTCAAAATCAAGCTTTTTCAGCAATACTTTTTTTGTATAGAGAAGTTTTAGGTATAGACATGAGTGAATGGGACATCCAAGCTTTGAGAGCACAGGAGAGGAAACATATACCAGCAGTATTAACCAAAGAAGAAGTTTTTGAGATAATAGAAAATATAAATGGAGTATACAACCTTGTGGTATCTTTGATGTATGGTTGTGGACTTCGCATGAAAGAGGTTCTTAACCTTAGAGTAAAAGATATAGATTTTGGTTTCGATAAGATATATATTTGGGATAGTAAGTCGCTTAAAGATAGGACTATACCTTTACCTCAAAAGCTAAAAAGCAGGCTTAATATACAAATAGAAGAGACTTTAAAAATTCACAAACAAGATTTAAAAGATGGACATGGAAGTGTTTATATGCCATTTGCAATGGAAAAAAAATACCCAAATGCAAAGTATGAAAACAGATGGCAGTTTTTGTTTCCTATGACTAAAGTAAGCAAAGACCCAAGAAGTGGAATTATAAGAAGGCATCATATTCATGAAAAAACATTAGGAAGAAACATAAAACAAGCTTCACAAAAAGCAAATATAAACAAAAGGGTAACATCACATATATTTCGACACTCGTATGCAACACACTTGTTGCAAGCTAACATAGACATAAGAACGATTCAAGAACTACTTGGGCATAGAAGCGTAGAGACGACTATGGTCTATACTCATGTAGTTTCACAGATAAACAGAACCAAAGTTTTAAGTCCTTTAGACTTCTAAAGAACTTTTTCAAGCACAAAATGATAAAATCATATCTTCTATGCAACGCATAAGCTTCAGTGTGAGGAATTTTTAAGGAATTACTTCCTTAAAAAGGAGAAGTTAGATAAACCAAGGAACATAAAATGGAAATTGATGAGAAAAAAAAGAAAGCATTAGATTTAGCTATAAAGCAGATAGATAAGGCATTTGGTAAGGGTACGTTAGTACGTTTGGGTGAAAAAAACATAGAACCACTTGACTCTATAAGCACAGGTTCACTTGGTCTTGATATGGCTTTGGGGATCGATGGTGTTCCTAAAGGTAGAATCATAGAAATTTATGGACCTGAGAGTTCAGGAAAGACTACTTTGGCACTTCAAATCACAGCTCAAGCACAAGCAGGTGGAGGTATCTGTGCGTTTGTAGATGCTGAACATGCTCTTGATGTTAAATATGCTGGTAATTTGGGAGTTGATACAGATAACCTTTTGGTTTCTCAACCAGACTTTGGTGAGCAAGCTTTAGACGTTGTTGAGACACTCACTCGTAGTGGCGCAGTTGATTTGATAGTTATAGATTCCGTTGCAGCTCTTACACCAAAGACTGAGATAGAAGGCGACATGGGCGATACTCACGTAGGACTTCAAGCAAGACTTATGAGTCAAGCACTTAGAAAACTTACAGGTATAGTTCACAAGATGAACACAACTATTATCTTCATTAACCAAATTCGTATGAAGATAGGAACTATGGGTTATGGCTCTCCTGAAACTACAACTGGTGGAAATGCTCTTAAATTTTACTCTTCGGTAAGAATAGATGTAAGAAAAATCGCAACTCTAAAGCAGGGCGAAGAGGTCATAGGAAACAGAACAAGAGCAAAAGTTATAAAAAACAAAGTCGCACCACCATTTCGTCAGGCAGAATTTGATATAATGTTTGGTGAAGGCATATCTAAAGAGGGTGAACTTGTTGATTATGGTGTTAAACTTGACATCATAGATAAGAGTGGAGCTTGGTTTAGTTATGGCGAGATGAGATTAGGGCAAGGACGTGAAAACGTCAAAGCACTTTTAAAAGAGAATCCAGAAGTGGCTCTTGAGATTGAAACCAAAATCAAAGAGCAGATGGGGATAGGACAAGAAGTAGAGTTAGAAGAATCAGAGTAATTCTTCTTTACATGTAGATAATTATAGGGAAAAATGATGATATTCATAGATGAGATATACGCAGACGAAGTTTTAGACAGTAGAGGTAACCCAACAGTAAGAGCAACGGTAAAGCTAAGTGATGGCACAGTTGCAAACGCGATTGTACCAAGCGGAGCAAGTACAGGAAAAAGAGAAGCACTAGAACTAAGAGATGGTGATAACCGTTATATGGGGAAAGGTGTTTTAAAAGCCTGTGAAAATATAAATTCAACTATAGCAGATAACTTAATAGGCTTAAACCCTTATGATCAAGGTCTTGTAGATGGAATTATGAAAGAGATAGACGGAACTGATAACTATAGCTCTCTTGGAGCAAATGCAGTTCTTGGTGTTAGTATGGCAGTAGCACGAGCAAGTGCACAAAGCTTAGGACTTCCACTTTACAAATACTTAGGAGGATCAAACGCATTAGTTATTCCTCTTCCAATGTTCAACATCATAAATGGTGGTAGTCACGCAAATAACTCTGTAGACTTCCAAGAGTATATGATAATGCCTTTAAACTTTGATACTTTTAGTGAAGCACTAAGAGCATCAACAGAAGTCTATCATAACCTAAAAAAGATTATCGCAGACATGGGTGAAAGTACAGCCTTAGGCGATGAAGGTGGATTTGCACCAAACTTAAAAGATAATGAAGAACCTTTAAAAGTCATCATGCAAGCAATTCAAAATGCAGGCTATAAGCCAGGGGTTGATTTTGGGATAGCAATGGATACTGCAAGTAGTGAGTTTGCAGTTGAAGGCGGATATAGATTGGAGAGTGAAAACAGAACCATAACAAGTGAACAACTTGTTGACTACTTTGTGGACATGTGTAACAACTATCCTATTGTATCAATCGAAGATGGTCTTAGTGAAGATGACTGGGATGGCTGGAAGCTTATGACTGAAAAACTTGGAGACAAAATCCAAATAGTTGGAGATGACCTCTTCGTTACAAATGAAAAAATATTAACAGAGGGAATAGACAAAGGAATTGCAAATGCAATCCTAATAAAACCAAATCAAATTGGAAGTGTAAGTGAGACTATGAGAACAGTACGTCTTGCACAACGCAATAACTATAAGTGTGTAATGAGCCATAGAAGTGGTGAAAGTGAAGATGCTTTCATTGCTGACTTTGCAGTTGCACTAAACTGTGGTGAGATAAAAACAGGCTCAACTGCTAGAGGAGAAAGAACTGCTAAGTATAATAGACTTCTTGCGATAGAAAGAGAGTTAAATGGTAGTGAATTCTTGGGAAAATCTTTATTTAAATAATGAGTAAGATACTAGAAGAGTTTGAAGAAGAGATAGAGAAAAGAGATTCTAAAATAGTCTCTTTTTATCTTAAAATCTTCTCTCTTTTAGTGATTGTTATAGGATTTGGTATTTATGTAGGTGATATGCTATTTGGAAAAAGTTCTTTAGATGTTCTACTTAACCTACAGTCAGAAAAAGAGATACTTGAAAGAAGTGTAGACAGCTTTATAAAAGAGAATGCAGTTTTACAAAAAGAGTATTTTGAGCTAAAAGATTTAGATCCAGACAGTAAAGGACTTTGATGAGATATATTTTGACTGTTTTTATTTTGCTTAGCGTTTCACTAATAGCAAGAGAAAACCCTTTTGAAGCAATGTCGTCCTCAACTACGACAGGTAAAGCAACCTATAAAAAAGATACAAGAGAAAATTTTACAAGTGTAAAAGTACAACTACCAAGTAGTGCTAGGATACTAAAAGGTGTTGAGTTCCATTTTCAAAACTTAGATGGCTCTATAGAAAGCAAAAAAGTAGAAATTGGACAGAAGATAGACTGGCATGATGAGCTGATAGTAAAAAAGAATATACCTGATGTAATACATTTGGTTGCTCCAGCTTCAAAAAAAGCACAAGTAATAACACCGCAAACAACAGCACAAAAAATCAAAAAAATAAACTTCAAAAATATTGTTCTTTTTAGTATAGATGGCAAGTCTCTACATGTAAAGACAAAAGACAGTAAAATAAGAGATTTTCTAGTAACAAATCCATACAAAATAGTAGTTGATTTTAAAAGAGAAGTCTCTTTTTACACAAAACTATTTAACTTGAAAACAAGATATTTCAAATCAATAACTTTAGGAAAGCATAGTGGTTATTATAGAGTTGCTATAGAGCTTGATGGAAAGTATTTGTACAATAAACAAAAAGTAAAAGATGGCTATATTTTTACTTTGAGATAGTCTACATGTAGAGATTTTTAGCCTCTACATGTAAAAGAAGTTTAGTACTCCGGTGTTCTATCTTTTGGTCCAAGATATAGTTGTCTAGGACGTGCTATCTTGATAGTGTCTTGCTCTTTAAGTTCAATCCACTGTGCAATCCAACCTGGAGTTCTTCCTATTACAAATATAACAGCAAACATCTCTTTTGGAATCTTAAGCGCTTGAAGAATTACACCTGAATAGAAGTCTATGTTAGGGTATAGGTTTCTTTTGATGAAGTACTCATCACTTAGTGCAATCTCTTCTATTTTTTTAGCAACAGCCATTAATCCAGTATCTAAGTTTAGCTCTTCAACAAGTTCGCCTTGAATACCTTTTAAGATTTTAGCTCTTGGGTCAAAGTTTTTATATACTCTATGACCAAAGCCCATAAGTCTAAACTCATCATTAGGGTCTTTTGCTTTTTTGATGTACTTGTCTACATTGTCTACTGAGCCTATCATTTCTAACTGACGGATTACAGATTCATTTGCACCACCATGAGCTCTTCCCCAAAGTGCTGCTACTCCACTCGAGATACATGCATAAGGATGAGCATGAGTTGAAGCAACAACACGAACAGTTGTAGTTGAAGCATTTTGTTCATGGTCTGCATGAAGAGTGAAAATAGTATCTAGTGCTTTTATCTCAATAGGTTTTAGATCTATATAGTGATGAGGATAACCTCTTAGCATATATAGAAAGTTCTCAGTAAAACCTTTATTCATGTCAGGGTAGATGATTGGAAGACCTTGAGAATGTCTGTATGATAGAGCTGCTATTGTAGGAATTTTTGCTACAATTCTGTGTGCCATCTCCATGTACTCTTCAGGTGAATCAATATCAAGGTGATCAAAATAAAAAGTTGATAGAGCTGAAACAGCAGATGAAAGAATCGCCATAGGATGAGCACGATCAGGAAATGCTTCAAAAAGCTTCATCATTCCCTCAGGTATAAATGAACGCTTTTTCATCTCTTCACTAAATTTTTCTAGTCTATCTTGGGAAGGCAATTCACCATGAAGAAGAAGATTTATAGTGTCAAGAAATGTTTTTTGTGTTGCAAGATACGCTATATCGTATCCACGGTACATTAACTTACCTTTTGCTCCATCTATAAATGTTATTTTTGAACGACAGTTTGCTGTAGATGTAAAACCTCTATCAAATGTAAACATACCTGTTGTCGGATAGAATGTAGAAATATCAACTACATCGGGTCCTACAGTTGGCTCTAGAATTGGAAAGTCATACTTTTCACCAGTTCTGTTGTCTGTAACTGTAATCGTTTTGTTTGGCATAAAAACTCCTCATCGTTTAATTTGTGATTTATTCATTATAGTGATAATACTATAAGTTTATTATAAAAATATGACTTTTTAAAAACTAATTTGTTTACTTTAGCTTAAATAGATAATCAACAAATTATGAATTAAGTTTTCTTTTATAAAGTTCTGTACAAAATGTTATGATTTTTATACCTATCATAGATACGATAACTTCGATGAGGGAGGCTAAAATGAGGGCAGAGTAAAGATGATTTCCTATGCTATGTGATTCGTAAGCTATGGTTGCAATTGCTATAGTTAGTGTCAATGGCATTGATTGAGAAAGAGCAAATCTAAAAATATCTACTTTCCCAAGGTACTCTAAAAAAACAAATGAAGATAACCCACGAGCTACTATCATAAGTGTTACTATAGAGAGGGCTGTTGGTATAACTCCTGATACTCCAAGAGTAAGAAGGTTAAAAGTAGAACCAATATAGATAAAAAATATAGGAACTAAAAAACCAAACCCAAAAGATGAGATTTTGTGAGGCAGGTCCTCTTTATGTTCAAAAAATGTAGCGATGAAGATACCAGCTATAAATGCTCCAAAAGCAATCTCTAGTTGCAGCCAAATCATAAGTCCAATCATGAGAGAAAATAGTCCCATTGAGAGTCGCAAGTCTTGTTCTTCTTTATCAAGATGAGGCATAAGATAAGTTTTTATCTCAGGGTACCACCAAAAAAGAACGTGAAGAAGTTTAAATATAACGACAATTCCACCAACTAGAAGAACTAGATAAGTAACAGCTTTATAAAGTTCAAATCCTATGCCAAATTCCAAAGCAGCACCAGCAAAAGTAAGTAAAGAGATACTTACAAGTTCCCCCATGCTTCCTACTATCATAGAGAGGTTCAGCCATGGAGTATTTTTACCATAGTCTTTATAGAGTGCTAATATAAGCCCAACAGAAAGTGTTGGGATGATGATAATCAAGATTTTATTCATATCGAGATATATAACAGATATAGTTGAGATGATGTACAAAAAGACGAGGTATAAAACACCTTTTTTCAAAAGTGATTTATCTATTTTTGTAAACATTTTTAAATCTACTTCTGTTCCTGCCATAAACATGAGGTAAAAGAAACCAACATGAGCGAGAAGCTCAAATAGATAAAAGTCAGTTATAAACCCAAAGTATGCAGCAAACATACCTAGTATGATTTCTAATGCAAGTGTAGGCATTTTGATGTATCTTGACAAAAAAGGTGACAAAAATAGTATCGCTGAGATTGTAAAGATAATCGAGACTTCAGCCATTTTTATCCGTTGTGAGTTTTAGCTATATGAAGACCAAGAGACTTTATCATCTGTTTGTCTTTGTCTGTTTCACAGCCGCTTGTAGTGAGATAATCTCCTATTACTATAGCATTTGCACCAGCTTCAAAAATTTCTTTTTGTCTATCTTTAAAAGTAATTTCTCTACCACCTGCAACCATGAGTTTAACATTTGGTAGTTCACTTCTAACCCACCTTATGAGTTCCAATGCTTTATCAACTTTAAGAGGTTCTACTTTGAGAGGTAGTGCAGGATTTGGATGAAAAAAGTTAAGAGGAACTGTTTTAGGGTTTAGCTCTTTTATAGCATTTATAAAAGAGACTCTTTGCTCTTCACTCTCACCAAGACCAAAGATACCACCAGTAACAAGGCTCAATCCAGCTTCATTGACTGCCTTACATGTATCAAATCGCTCTTGCCAAGTGTGTGTTTCACAAATTTGAGGATAATAATCTTCAGAACTCTCAAGATTGTGGTTATAAGAAGTAACTCCTGCTTCTTTTAGAGTTTTTAATTGCTCTAAATTTGCCGTTCCATTACATGCGATGATGTTGAAATCTGGTATCTCTTTTAGCACAGCACGAGTAGCTTCACAGATAAACTCTAACTTCTTTTTAGTAAGTCCTTTACCAGAAGTAACTAGGCAAAAACCAGTTGCCCCTCTGTTTCGATTTCTTTTTGCTTCTTCTAAAATTTGGGAGATACTTTTGTATGAGTATCTCTCTATATCTGCTCCATGTTTCACGCTTTGTGTACAAAACTTACAATCTTCATTGCAACTTCCACTCGAAACGTTACAGATGGAACATAAATATACTGTCATTAAAACTCTTCTTTGTGCTTACACTTAAAGCACTCATAGTAACGCTTTGTTTTGAGCTCTTTTTTGCCCATCATGCCTTCGCACTCTGGACACTTCTTGTCTGTTGGCTCAAAGTTTGCTATGAACTTGCACTTAGGGTAGTTTCCACAACCAAAAAACTTTCCACGACGTGACATACGCTCAACAATGTCTCCGCCACAATCAGGACACTTTACACTTAGAATTATTTGAGGTTTTTTCTCAGTTTTTCCTAGGTTTTTAGTGTACTTACACTTTGGAAAAGTACTACATGAGATAAACTCTCCATAACGACCTTTTCTTTTTACCAAAGGCTCGCCACAATCAGGACAATCTTCGCCTGTAGGAATGACTACTTTTAAACTTTTGATATTCTCTTTTCCATCAGCAATTTTCTTCATAAATGGCTCATAAAACTCACCAAGAACTTCTTGCCAATCAGCTTTATCTTCGGCTATGAGGTCAAGTGTCTCTTCCATGTTTGAAGTAAATGAGCTGTCTACTATTTCTGCAAAATGCTCTTCAAGCATCTTTATAACAGTAAAAGCATTTTCACTTGGAATAAGCTGTTTTTTCTCAATAGTTATGTAAGTTCTTGCCACTAGTGTCGAGATAGTTGGGGCATAGGTTGAAGGTCTACCAATTCCAAGGCTCTCTATTTTTTTAATCAAACTCGCTTCACTGTAACGTGATGGAGGCTCTGTAAAGTGCTGATTAGCGTCTAGTTTACTCAAATCTATGTTTTGATTTAGTTCCAAATCAGGAAGAAGTTTATCTTTATCACTCACACCATAAGCCCTATAAAATCCATCAAAAAGTAGTTTTCTACCACTTGCTTTAAACTCACCGCTATCACTTTTAAAGATAATACTTTGTGATTCAAACTTCGCACTGTTCATTTGAGATGCTAAAAATCTGTTATATATTAGTGCGTAAAGTTTAAAATCATCTGGTTTCAAAAAGTCTTTTGCAATTTGTGGTGTAAAGTCTATAAGAGTAGGGCGTATAGCCTCGTGAGCCTCTTGAGCACCTTTTGCTTTTGACTTGTAGTACTTTGGTTTTTCAGGTAAATAGACTTTACCATAAGCACTTAGTATATGCTCTCTTGCATCCTCTATAGCTTCTTTTGCAACATTAAGTGAGTCAGTTCTCATGTATGTTATAACACCTTGAGTGCCTTTATGAGTTTTGACACCTTCATAAAGAGTTTGTGCGACCATCATAGTTTTCTTTGGAGAAAATCCAAGAGAACTTGAAGCAGTTTGTTGCAGCGTTGAAGTCATAAAAGATGGACTAGGGCTACTTTTTCTCTCTTTTTTCTCTATAGAAGCTACTATGAAATCTTCTGATTTCAATCTTTTTTGTATCTCTTTAGCTCTGTCGCCATTTGAGATTGTCATTTTTCCTATCTTCTCGCCATCAAACTTAGTCAAAATAGACTCTATGTTTTTATCAAACACAGCATCAAGTGACCAAAACTCTTGAGGTTTAAAAGCTCGTATCTCTTTTTCTCTATCGACTACTATTTTCAAAGTAGAGCTTTGTACACGTCCAGCACTAAGGCCTTTTTGAATTTTTGAAGCTAACAAAGGAGAGAGTTTATAACCAACTATTCTGTCTAACAAACGTCTTGTTTGCTGAGCATTTATGCTTGAGAAGTCTAGTTTTCTAGGGTTGTCAAGTGCATGTTGAATAGCCGTTTTTGTAATCTCATGGAAAACAATACGAGGAAGATCTTCAGGATTTTTGCCAATAGCAGTTGCTATATGGAAGCCTATAGCCTCACCTTCACGATCCTCATCCGTCGCGATGTAGATTGTATCTGCTTTTTTTGCCAAATCTTTTATCTCTTTGACAACTTTTGCATGATCGCGAGGAGTTCTATACTCAGGAACAAATTTCCCATCTTCTATCTTTATGCCAAAACTGCTCTTTGGCAAATCTCTTATGTGACCCTTTGAAGCAACGACTGCATAGTCTTTACCTAAAAAGGTTTTTATTGTTTTTACTTTAGTGGGTGACTCCACTATGATTAAGTTTTTCATCTCATTACCTATATGTATGTAAATTTAGTTTTGGAATTGTAGCACAAATATATTAAATGGGGAAATTAGAGTCTATTTTAGTACCTAAAAAGTTTATTACCAAATCTTAGAAAAATCAAACTCTAGTTTCTCATTACACTCTTTTAGTTCAAATACGACTTTTTCACTAGTTGCATCACAAAGTTTTTTGTATCTGCCGTTGTAGAGTTCGTAGACTTTGGCTAACTCTTCATCTGGGTCTACAATGATGTAGTAGTTTACTCCCTCTTTTTCATATATGTCGTACTTTACATGTAAGTCTTTTTTTGCAGTTGATTTTGAAAGGATTTCAAATATGATTTTTGGGGCTTTTGTGATGTAGGCTTTGTTTTTAGTGTCTTCACAAATGACAGAGTTGTCTGGTTGGACTATGGTGTCATCTGAAATTTTCCAGTCTATTGGTAAAAAAGATTTACATTTATTGCAGTTTTCCAATATGTCTTCTAGGTTTCTTGCTATTTTACTACTAATACTTTGGTGTTTTAACATAGGAGCAGGACTCATAGAATACGCTACACCACCAATAATCTCCCAATTATCTTCCCATCTTAAGTAATCTTCATAAGTATAACGTGGTAAATAATCTAAAGCTCCCATAGTAGTTTCTCCATTTTTATTTAAATTATATCATAATCACTATAAAGTTTTTTCTCAACCCTCCGATTTAGTTTGTAAGAGAGGCAAGGATGCCACTCAAATTTAACAGATAAAAGGATTTATCATGGGTTTTAGAATTAACACAAACGTTGCGGCACTGAACGCTCACAGAAGTTCGTTGAACAACAACAAGAATTTGGACAATTCGTTAGCGAAGTTGTCTTCAGGTTTGAGAATTAACAAAGCAGCAGATGATGCATCTGGTATGGCTATTGCGGATTCTCTTCGTTCACAAGCACTAGGTCTAGGTCAGGCTATAAACAATGCAAACGATGGTGTTGCAGTTGTTCAAACAGCAGATGGTGCTCTTGATGAATACATCGGGATTATCAATACTGTAAGAACCAAAGCAATTCAAGCTGCATCAGATGGTCAAAATAGTGACTCTCGTGCTGCTATCCAAGCTGATATCGACAGACTTTTAGAAGCTGCAAATGGTATCGCTACAACTACTCAGTTTAACGGTCAAAAGCTTCTTGATGGTTCTTTTACTAATAAAGCTTTCCACATTGGTGCTTATGCAAATGAAATTGTTGGACTTTCAGTAGACAATGTTCAGATTGACGCTGTTGGTGCAGTAAAAAATGCAATCAATAATGGTACTATTGTTGATACACTTACAGGAACTGCAACAGCTGTTCAAGTTAATGATAAAACAGGTGCTTACCAAATGGGAAGTGTTTTAACAATTAATGGTACAGATGTTACAGCAACGCTTAACAAAGACCATGCAAATTCTCTTTTAGATGCTAGTAGTTTAGCAGCAGCTATCTCAGACTCTACAAATGTTCATGCAGTGGCAACTAATAGTTTACAAGGTTCAGCAGTTGTAGGTGCTGGTACTATTGCAGGAGATGCTACAGACTTTTTAAAGATTAATGGAATTGATATAGGAGCTGTTATTACAACAGCAAATGATTCTACTAAAGCTTTATCAGTAGCGATTAACAGTGTTTCAGATCTTTCTGGTGTTAGTGCTAAGGTTGATGATTCAGGAGTTATGACATTGACATCAAAAGATGGTGGTAACATAAGTATAGATTCAGGTGGTACAGGTGCCTCTCTTTCAAACTTTGCATCAAATGTTACAGCTGTATCTAGTGCTGCCAATTCTGCAGTAACAGGTGCAACAGCTCTTGTTTTGACAGCCGGAGAATTAGTAATCAATGGTGTTGATATGGCAGGTACTTATGGAAGTACAGGTGCAACAGGTAGTCAAATTAGTGATTTACAAACAGCTATCAGAAAGATAGATGGCTTAGAAAATTCAACTGTTTCATCAGTAGGAAGTATTCACTTAAAAAACAATACAGGTATTGATATCAACGTTGCAGACAATGGTACGCAAATAGACTTCGCTGTTGCTGCACAAGGTATTTTTAATAGTTCAGATAAGGGTTCAATAACAATGTACTCAAATGATACTATTACTGTTGATACTACGGATTCAAAAGGTAATGTGATGAATGATCACCTTGGCTTTGATAAGTCAACTCTTAGAGTTTCTGATGGTGATGATCGTCTTAGTACTATAGATGTTACAAGTAGAAGAAGCGCAGAACTTTCTATCTTGGTAGCTGATAGTGCATTGAAGCAACTTGATGCTACAAGAAGTGATCTTGGTTCTGTTCAAAATCAACTTGAATCAACTATACGTAACATCTCTGTTACTCAGGTAAATGTTAAAGCTGCTGAGTCAGGAATTCGTGATGTTGACTTTGCTTCAGAGAGTGCAAATTTCTCTAAGTTTAATATTCTTGCACAATCAGGAAGTTATGCTATGAGTCAAGCAAACGCAGTTCAACAAAACGTTCTTAGACTTTTACAGTAGTAAAAGTTTAATAAGCTACAAAGTAGCGTAGAATGTTTCTTTTACACGCAATAATTAGTTTTATTGCGTGTTCTTTTCAATTCGGTTCTCACCATAAACTATATATACTTTTAGTGTTTGAATATACATAACTAACATCTTTTCTATCTGTTTTAATAGAGTCTTATTGATATACTTTATATGCTTTTTGTGATTACTTAACTCTTTTGTATTAAATAAATCAAAAATATATGGAGATATGAATCGTATATAATAGTACATGACATTGTTTATATCAAGTACATCTTCTTTATCTTTACCTATCAATTCATTTATGAGTCTCGCAAGATTTATCATAAAAGAATCTAAGCTACTATATGATTTAATACTCATTTGTATTTGAACAATCTTATATAGCCTATCTGCTTCAGATATTGACTTTTGTAAGTTTTTTATGTCATTTATATTTGCATATTTTTCACTAATAGGTTGAAATATAGACAATAAATTCTCTTTATGACTCTTTGAATTTTTATTGATATCAGATATATTTTCCATGTTAATATCATTGATTTTTGTTGGCATAGAACCCTCTAAAAATGCTCCATTATTTAGGTTGTATACATTTTGAGAGTTAGATTTTTTAAGATTAGTAATAATAGCAAAATCAAAAATAGAAATTTTAAATAATGGTAAAGTAGGAACAGATTCTAAAAAATTTCCTCTTACATGTATAATACTTTTTCCTAGCTGGGTATTGTAAATATTTTTATTTTTATCATCTGTTATTATCCCTTTTGGTTCGTATTCTTTATTTGAATAGAGCTGTTTTGTATCTGGATCTAAAGCTAAATCTAATCCTAAAAGATATATGTTTTTAAAGCCAAATATTAATAGTAATCCATATATAGTTTCTCCTATACTAGGAGTTGAGAGTGTACCAAAGTCTTTTTTGTAATTAGTTGTAGATTCAAAGAAATATATATTATCTTTAGCTATTTTATTTACAACGTTTTGATTTACCATAGATGAGAACAAGAAAGGTGTATCTGCATAGTCTCTATCTATATCAATACCTTGAAAAAATTTCATTATTATATTACTTGAGTCGATATTAACTACAACATCAGGTTTGATGTCATGTGCATCCAGTGTTTGCAAGGCAGCAAGAGCAGTAACGATTATAAATTTATTTTGATTTAACTTTAACCACTCAATGTTTTTTTGAAGTGATGGACCAGCTGCTATAAGGATAACAGGTTTATCGATATATTTATGACTAGTCACTTGTTTTGAAATATTCATATAATTATACCCCTCTATGAGATAAGTAGGAGTTCGCAAAAGGTTTCTTAGTTTAATTGAGTATGGATATGTTATATAGTCCTGTGTGATTATAAAATTTTGAATAATTTTTATTTTATCTATATAATTATCAGAAAGTATAGTATATTTTAAAAATTGATTATGATTATATCCTGCAGTGAAGTATCTATCAAAAGTGCTTTTAAATTCTGCTTCACTTTCTGATAAAGAATAAAATACTGCTGTTGTTTCAAATACTTCAAAATAAGGAATTGTAAAAAGTGATAACTTAAAAAGCTCTAAATCATTTTCTATAATCAAAACTTTAGAGGCTTTAATTTTTTCTTGAATCATCTCTATATGCTTGCCAGTACCAACACCAAAAAAAATGTATTTTTCTAGTTTTTTTAAAGTATTTTTCTTTGACATAAATTGATTTGCATAGTAAATAATGCTAGATGTTGCATATAGAGAATTTTCTATTACATCTCTTGTATCGTTGAAAACTTGTGCATGTTCTTTAGTTATTGGTGTTCTATAAAAAGTTTCTATTACATTGTCAGTTTTAGTAAAATTAACTTCTTTGGCAACTTTTTTTGACACATCGTCACTGTTAGTATTGTATATGAATTGTTTACTAGAAAGCTCTTGGATGTCAAAATAACCATCTTTGTACTCAAGTGCATATTTTTCTTTGTATTGACCTGATTCAATAGCCATATTTAAAAGGTTGATTTTTTTGTAAATTTTAGGATGCTTTTGAGCAAAATAATTTAGATTTGACTGATATGTGCTTAGTGCTTTTTCTTCTATAGATTGCATATATAAACCTTATGTAG
The DNA here is from genome assembly GCA_964530865.1 of uncultured Sulfurospirillum sp. Taxonomy (GTDB): domain Bacteria; phylum Campylobacterota; class Campylobacteria; order Campylobacterales; family Sulfurospirillaceae; genus Sulfurospirillum_A. Next base: position 2,495 of record CAZHBU010000038.1, on the reverse strand, counting down.
TTTAGGTCATATTAAGCAAAATTTATTCCTTTAAGAGTATTTGTGCAAGTTTAAAGTCGATTTCACTATCTATATCTATAGAGTATTTTCTATCCATATTATAGGCGAAAATATTGTTTTTTAAGAAAAAGCTTTTTTCTTCTAAAAGTTTTTTAGTTTTACAGATATATATGGCACCATTGAGTCTATAGTATGGTTCAAAATCTTGTCTTCTTTTGTTTATGATTTCATTTTTGAGGAAATTATTCATAGATAGAGTATCGTCTAAGGTATTTGACCACAAAGGAGTATGTTCCATCTCACAAACTGAGATGATAGCATCTGCATTTTTTTGCTCCAAAAGCTCTATTGCCTCATCTACATGTAGACTACTTCTTAAAGGGGAAGTGGGTTGAAGTAGAACTATATAATCATAATTTTCTATGTTTTCAATAGTATGTTTTATGGCATCAAAAGTAGTAGAATTATCTTGTGCTAAATGAGAAGGTCTTTTTATGGTTGTAGCATGGTATTGTTTTGATATATCTAGTATCTCTTTATCATCACTAGTAACTACTACTTTATCTATATAACGGCTTTTTAGCCCAGCCTCTATGCTCCATGCTATAAGAGGTTTTCCTGCTAAGTTTAGTACATTTTTTCTAGGTAGGCCTTTACTTCCTCCTCTTGCGGGGATAATTGCCAAAAATGTTTTATTTTTTAGCATCTATTTGATATCTCTGCTATTTAGTTCTTTGTCTATAGACTTTAAAAAAGTATCTAATATTTTAATGTATATATCTGTATCATCAAAATCATCATGAATTATAGAATATCTACCTTCAACAGCATACTGTGTTAGCTGTGATAATTCTTCTTTGTTATCAATTTGTATTGAATTATCATAAGCAATATTAATTAATTCTCTAATATTATGATTATGAGGGAATTTTATTTTTTTATAATCCAATAGTGCTTTGACCAATTTTTCTGCACACTGTTGTAAATGAAAATAAACAACTTCTAAATCTAACTCAATATTTCCATTTTCAAATGATTCTAAAATGACTTTAGCTGTATTTAAATCAACTTTAGCTTTTTTATATAATATCTCATATTGTTTTAAGAATTTTCCCATAGCAATATTCCTCTTTTATCTATGTCATAATATACTGAGTTTATCTCTTTTGAATAGAATTCATATTCATCTATTTTTGGATTTAAAATATCTTTTCCTATCCTTATGTCGCTAAGAAGATTGTCTATTTTGGCTTTTTCTTCCCATTTGTTTTTGTAGTCTTTTTCCACTACACAAATATCTAAATCACTATTTTCCGTTGGATTCCCATAAGCGTAACTTCCAAATAGTATAATTTTCTCAGGATTTAATGTCTTTAACCTTTCTACTATAAGTGGTTTTATTTTTTCTATATTAATCATATATTTGCCTTCATATATTTTTTATAAGCTAAATACTTTACCATATTCATTATTTGCCTTTTCATATTCTTCAATTCTGCCTATGTCGAGCCAATACTCTCTAAGAGGAAAAGAAATAACATTTTTATCTGTGTCTATCAGTTTTTGAAATAGTGTTGGCATGTCGTAAAATTCTTCTTTTGGTATGAGGTCAATGCACTCTGGATTTAACATGTATATTCCTGCACTAACAAAAAACTTATGAATAGGTTTTTCTACTATAGTAGTTATGTTACTATTTTCTATATTAACAACCCCATAAGGCACTTGAAAGTCGTACTCTCTTACACACATCGTAGCTGTTGCGTTGCTTGATATGTGAAACTCCAGTAGGCTATCAAAGTTTACATTTGTTAAAAGGTCACCATTCATGACAAAAAATGGTTCTGTTAATTTGTTTTTTACTAAACTTAGTGCACCTGCTGTTCCCATTCTTTTGTTTTCATCTATGTACTCTATGTTTACTCCAAAGTTCGAGCCATCTTTGAAATACTCTTTTATAATCTCTGATTTGTAGTTTACACTTAATATTATATTTGTAAATCCATGTTTTTTAAAGTTTGCAATGATGGTTTCAAGAATGGGGCGATTTCCAACTTGTAGCATAGGCTTTGGAATGTCTTCTGTAAGTGGCCTAAGTCTTGTTCCTAAACCTCCAACCATGAGAACAACTTTATTTGTTTTGTTTTTTGGTTTTATTAGTTCATCAACCTCTTTTACATCTATAAGCTTACCTTGTTTGTCTACGATTGGAATTTGGTATAGCTTTTTCTTGATAGCAACTTCAAGTATCTTCTCTTTTGTATCTTCTATCGTACAAACTGTTGGTTTGATATAGGCTATATTTTCAATGCTCTTATCAAGAGAGATGTTTTTAAGAAGTGCTCTTCTGATATCGCCATCGGTAAGTGTTCTTATGAGTTTGTGATTTTCATCAACAACTAGAGCAATTCTCATAGCACCTGTGTCAATTATCTGCATAGCCTCTTTTATGGTTGAGTTTTGTTTTAGTAGTATATTTTTATAGTTTTTCATTT
>CAZHBU010000037.1:0-20265 GCA_964530865.1 uncultured Sulfurospirillum sp. | reverse complement strand
AGTATGCAGATGTTACTATACCTAGTATTGAACTTTCAAATAACAAAAAATTTCTTGTTGTTAAAAACTTTATCTTTGAAGAAAAAGAAGTTTTAGGTTTTGAAGAGATTTTATCGCTTATGGATAAAAATAGAATCAACAAATACGATGGAAGTTATGAACAAATAGCAAAAATAGTCTCCCAATTTAGTACATTGAAAAAAGAATCTTTAACAGAGCTATACAAAATAATAGTTATGAACTACTTACTCAAGAATGGTGATGCACATCTAAAAAACTTTGGCTTACTTTTTTCAAGTAATTTTAGCAAGATTTGGCTTGCTCCTGCTTATGATGTTGTCAATACTACAGCTTATATATTTAAAGACAGACCAGCACTAATGCTTGATGGTAAAAAGCTGTGGGTCAACAAAGATAAACTATGTAAATTTGGTCAAAAATTCTGTATGCTCTCAAAAGATGAAACTAATGAAATTTATAAAAAATGCATTGATGCCCTTAAAAAGTCTATAAATGAAATAGAAACATACATAAAAACAAATCCGTCATTTAAAACTATTGGAGAGAGAATGTGTGATAGCTTTAGAATCTCACTTGAAGATAAAACCATAAAGGAGTTACCAGATGAACTTACTAGAACTTGGAAGTAGCATAAAAACTCTAAGAAAAGAGAAAAAAATAACACAGTCTACTTTAGCAAAAGACGTTGGTTTCTCACGAACAACGCTATCAAAACTTGAAAATGGTTATCTCTCTCAAATATCTATAGTTACCCTAAATGATATACTTAATCACCTAGGGTACGAGTTAGATATAAAAGCTTTAAATCCTTTTATGACATAGGTAGTAGAGATTAACTCTCTCTTCTACTATTTCTAGCCTCTTTTAAAGACTCAGCAATTAAAAATGCAAGCTCTAGTGCTTGGTCTGCATTTAGTCTTGGATCACAGTGGGTGTGGTATCTAGCTTCTAAATCTTTTTCTGTTAAATCTTTATAACCACCAGTACACTCAGTAACATCTTGTCCTGTCATCTCTAAGTGAACACCGCCCGGAAATGTTCCCTCATCAGCGTGAACTTTAAAAAAGCCTTTTACTTCACGAAGAACTTCACCAAACTCTCTTGTTTTATAGTTATTTGATGTTTTTATAGTATTTCCGTGCATTGGGTCAATACTCCAAACTACATTTTTACCATGTTTTTTGACAGCTTGAACTAGTTTTGGAAATTCATTCTCTATTTTGTCTGCACCCATTCTTACAATAATATTAAGTCTTCCCTCTTCATTTTCAGGGTTTACTTTTTCAATAATCTCTATAAGACCATCGGCCGTCATAGTTGGACCAGCTTTTATGCCTATTGGGTTTTTAACGCCTCTTAGAAACTCAACATGAGCATCATTTACATCTCTTGTTCTATCACCTATCCACAACATATGAGCAGAACAATCATACCAATCACCTGTAAGACTATCTTCTCTTGTAAGTGCTTCTTCATAGTTCATAAGAAGTGCTTCATGCGAAGTGTAAAGTGTAGTTTCATTAATAGTCGGTGTATTTGCAGATGTAATTCCACACGCCTCCATAAACTCTAATGTTTCTGTAATTTTATCAGCCAAAGTCTGATACTTTTCACCTAATTTGTCCTTTTTCACAAAATCTAAGTTCCATTTATGTACCTGATGAAGATCAGCCATACCACCACGAGCAAATGCACGAAGCAAGTTCATAGTTGCACTTGATTGGTTATATGCTTTTACCATCCTCTGCGGGTCTGGAATTCTTGAACTTGAAGTAAACTCATTATCATTTATAATATCACCTCTATAACTTGGAAGATTTACTCCTCCAATCTCTTCAAAATCTGATGAACGAGGTTTTGCAAACTGACCTGCAAGACGCCCTACTTTTACTACAGGACAACCTCCAGCAAAAGTAAGAACAACAGCCATTTGCATCATAACTTTAAACATATCTTTTATATTATCAGCATTAAACTCGCTAAAACTTTCAGCACAATCTCCACCTTGAAGTAGAAATGCCTCTCCACGACATACTCTTGCTAACTCATCTTTTAACTGTCTAACTTCGCCAGCAAAAACAAGTGGAGGAAAATTATTTAACTCTTTTTCAACATTATTAAGTTTTGTATTGTCTGGATAAGTTGGTTGTTGCTTTATATTAAACTCTCTCCATGATTCTCTTGACCACTTACTCATTTCATTGCCTTTTTTATAAAATTTTATGATTATACCAAAAAATCAGATATAATTTCTCTTTTTAAAAGGATATTTTTGAGTGAAGAGAAAAAAGGTACCATTTATGCCATATTAGCGTTTACTTTTTGGGGTTTAGTTCCTATCTATTTTAAACTTGTTAGTCATGTAAATTCTTTTGAAGTTCTTATTCATAGGATTTTATGGTCGGTTATCTTTCTCTCCATTATAATAGTGGTCACAAAATCTTTTAACAATTTAGTCATAATTTTTAGAGATAAAAAAAAGCTAAAGATTCTTTTTATCTCAGCTATATTAGTTTCCATCAATTGGCTTACATTTATATGGGCAATTGCAAATGACAAAATTATAGAAGCAAGTTTAGGATATTTTATAAACCCTTTAGTAAGTGTTGTTTTAGGATATATCTTTTTTCAAGAGAGAATTTCAAAACAACAAATAGTTGCAATTTGTATCGCTTTTTTAGCAATCATCTATCAAATATACTCTATCAGTAATATACCTACTATATCTCTAATTTTAGCTTTTAGTTTTGGTTTTTATGGATTAGCTAGAAAAAAAGTACATGTAGAGTCCGTTTCAGGACTTCTAATTGAAACTCTTCTTATATCACCTTTTGCTTTAGTATATATTTTATATTTAATTATAAATAATCAAAATACTTTTATAATTCCTCTTGATTACACTTCGTGGTTGTTAGTTCTTGCCGGATTCATAACTATCATTCCACTTATATGGTTTAACTCTGCAGCTACAAGAATTTCTATGATGAAGTTAGGTTTTTTACAATACCTAGGACCTAGCATCTCCTTTATACTCGCCATCTTCGTATATAACGAACCATTTAGTTTAGATAAACTTATAACTTTTATAATGATATGGATTGCCTTGATTATATTTTCAGTTAAAATTAAAAATTGACAAAATTACAACACTGTTACACAATGAAACAATTTTGACATTTTTGGCTATTGTCTATTTTTTAAACACTCTTTTAAACTAACTCGTAAAATTTTTATGTACAATACTTCAATTGGCATTTTTAAAATTAAATTTTAATATTAAGAATACCAACAAAATTTCAAAGGATTAGTATGAATAGATTTACCAAGTTATCATTAGTAGCATTAGCTCTAATTGGAATGAGTGCAACTGCAAGTACATTGGAAAATGTACAAAAAGCTGGATTTTTAAAATGTGGTGTCAACATTGGCGCAACTGGATTTTCTGAAGTTGGAACTGGTGGAAAATACCAAGGAATGGATGTTGATGGCTGTAAAGCAGTAGCAGCAGCAGTTTTAGGTGATGCATCAAAAATTAAATATGTTGGATTAAATGCTAAAGAAAGATTTGCGGCACTTCAATCTGGAGAAATTGATGTTCTATACAGAGGTACAACTTGGACTCAAACTAGAGATACTGCTCTTGGTCTAAACTTTGCTGGCGTAAACTTTTATGACGGTCAAGGTTTCCTTATAAATAAAAAATTAAATGTAAAAAGCGCACTTGAATTAGATGGTGCTGCTGTTTGTGTTCAATCTGGTACTACAACTGAACTTAATCTTGCTGATTATTTTAAAGCAAATGATATGAAGTATAAATCAGTTGCTTATGATTCAAATGACCAAGTTACTTCATCTTTTGAAGCTGGAAGATGTGATGTTCTTAGTTCTGATTCATCTCAACTTTATGGTATAAGAAGTAAACTTAAAGATCCTTCTAAATATGAAGTTTTGCCACAAATTATATCTAAAGAGCCTTTAGGACCTGTTGTAAGACAAGGTGATGATCAATGGTTTAACATAGTTAAATGGTCATATAATGCAATGGTTGCAGCAGAAGAGAATGGTATCACAAGTAAAAATATTGATAGCATGAAAACTTCTAAAAGTCCAGCGGTAAGAAGAATTTTAGGAATTGATGGTAAGTTAGGAGCTAACTTGGGTCTTAAAAAAGATTGGGCTTATCAAGTTATCAAACAAGTTGGTAATTATGGTGAAGTATTTGAAAGAAATGTTGGTATGAATACTCCACTTCAAATCAAAAGAGGACTAAACGCTTTATGGTCAAAAGGTGGATTGCAATACTCTCCTCCATTTAAGTAAGCTACTAACAAATTACAAATAAAAAGGCAGGATTAAACATCCTGCCTCATTACACAAAGGATTTAAATGTTTTTATTTTTTAAAGAAGCTTCGCTATGATGCGCGCTTTAAGAAATCAAAAAGTTAGAGGAATATTGTTCCAAATTTTAACTATATTAGGATTGATTGCTTTTTTGTGGTATATTGGCTCAAATACAATGACGAATATAGAACAAAGAGGCATTAAAACTGGTTTCGACTTTATTGATAGTACTGCTGGTTTTAGTATAGATGAAACACCTATAGAGTTTTCATCTACAGATACACATGGTAGAGTTTTTTTAGTAGGTCTTTCAAATACACTTATTATTGCATTTTTTGGTATTATTTTCTCTACTATATTAGGTCTTATTATTGGTGTTTTAAGACTTTCAAATAACTGGATAATTAAAAAATTAGCTGCCGCATATATAGATATATTTAGGAATATACCTATTTTACTACAAATACTATTTTGGTACAACGTTGTTCTAAGTGCGTTACCTAGCCCAAAACAAAGTATTGACTTTTTTGGTAGTATATTTATAAATAACCGCGGCTTATATATCCCTATGCCAGAACTAAACTCAACTACAATTTCTGTTTTGTTAAGTTTTGTAGCTATTCTCATAGGAACAATATTTTTAAATAGATGGGCAAATAAAAAACAAGAAGAGACTGGCAAAGATTTTCCCGTTATCTTGGTTGTACTTGGAACTATAATTATAGTTCCAATAATTGCATATTTTGTTGGTGGGTCAAATTTCAATTTTGACTACCCTAAACTTGGTGGATTTAATTTTAATGGAGGAAAAGTAATATCTCCAGAGTTTCTTGCATTAACATTTGCTTTGGTTATCTATACAGCTACTTTTATAGCAGAAGCTGTAAGAAGTGGTATTGAAGCTGTTAGTAAAGGGCAAAAAGAGGCAGCTGCTTCTATTGGACTCTCTTCATATCAAGCACTTAAGCTTGTAGTTCTTCCGCAAGCTATAAGAATAGCAATTCCTCCAATTATAAATCAGTATCTAAATTTAGCTAAAAACTCTTCACTAGCAGCTGCTATTGGTTACCCAGAAATAGTTACTGTATTTGCAGGAACTTCACTAAATCAAACAGGACAAGCTATGGAAATTTTAGCTATAACGATGCTTGTATATTTAACAATTAGTTTAGTAGTTTCAGCACTGCTTAACTGGTTGAATTACAAAATGAAGACAAAGGAGAGATAATGGCAGTATATGAAGAAAAACAGACATTAGAAGCTCCTTCTAGTACAAAAGGTTTTATACATTGGGCAAAAGAAAATCTTTTTTCTACCCCAGCAAATACACTGATGACATTTATAGGAATTGGTCTATTATATTATATAATTCCACCATTTTTACAATGGGCATATTTTGATGCAAATTTTGCAGGAACTACCAAAGCACAATGTACAGGTGATGGAGCATGTTGGATTTTTATAAAAATGAAACTAGATCTATTTATGTATGGATTTTATCCTGAAGAGGAGTTATGGAGACTAAAAACAATAGTGATGCTATTTGTTACTATATTAATAGGATTTAGATTTATCAACAAAAGTAGCGTTAAATTTTTAATTATAGCTTTTTATTTTATACTCTCTTTAGTACTGGTCACTGGTGGAGCATTTGGACTCGAATATGTGTCAACTGATAAATGGGGTGGCTTGATGCTAACTATCATCGTTGCATCAGTTGGTATTGTATTCTCTTTTCCTATAGGAATTATTGTTGCTTTTGGTAGACAATCTAATCTTCCTATTATAAGAAGTGTGTGTGTTACATATGTTGAGATGATTAGAGGTGTACCATTGATTACGATTTTATTTATGTCGTCAGTAATCTTACCACTATTTTTTCCAGAAGGTATCTCTTTTGATAAGCTCTTACGTGCTCTCATAGGGATTACACTATTTCAAGCTGCTTATGTTGCAGAAAACATTAGAGGTGGTTTACAATCTGTTCCTAAAGGACAGTATGAAGCAGCTGATGCTATTGGATTATCTTATTGGCAAAAAATGCTTTTAGTTATACTTCCTCAAGCCTTAAAGGTTGCTATACCAAATCTTGTTGGTGCTTTTATTGCACTATTTCAAGATACAACCTTAGTTCTTATTATAGGTCTATTTGATCTGCTTAGTACAGTAACAATTGCGGCAGCCGATTCAAATTGGTTAGGTATGGAGACAGAAGGATATGTATTTGTAACAGTTATATTCTGGGCATTTTGTTATGGTATGAGTAGATATTCTAATAAATTAGAACAACAGTTTAATACAAACTTGAAATAGGAAAAAAGATGAATGATAATAACGTAATAGAAATAAAAAATTTAAATAAATGGTACGGTGATTTTCACGTTTTAAAAGATATAAATTTTGAAGTAAAAAAAGGTGAGATTATCGTTGTATGTGGACCTTCTGGAAGTGGTAAATCAACTCTAATCAGATGTATAAACTACCTAGAACAATTTCAAGAAGGAACAATTACAGTTGACGGTATTCAAGTAGTTGACGACATCAAAAAAATCAAAGCTCTTCGCGAAGATGTAGCGATGGTTTTCCAACACTTCAACCTTTTCCCACACCTCTCAATAGTAGATAACTTAACACTATCTCCAATTTGGGTAAAGAAAAAACCAAAAAAAGAAGCCATAGCAACAGCGATGAAGTTTCTAAATCGTGTTGGTATTGCAGAACAAGCCGACAAGTATCCAAATCAACTCTCTGGTGGACAACAACAACGTGTGGCAATTGCTAGAAGTCTTTGTAAAAATCCTGGTATTATGCTATTTGATGAGCCAACAAGTGCTCTTGATCCAGAAATGGTTAGTGAAGTACTTGATGTTATGATGGAACTTGCTAAAGAAGGCCGTACAATGATTTGTGTTACTCATGAAATGGGTTTTGCAAAGAAAGTAGCAGATAGAGTAATCTTTATGGATGCTGGACAGATAGTAGAAGAAAATACTCCTGATAAATTCTTCGATAATCCAGAATCAGATAGACTAAAACTATTCCTAGACCAAATTCTTTCTCACTAAAATATCTATATGTAAAGGGCTATTAATTAGCCCTTTACTTTTTTCAGCTATAATCTTACAAATTTACTAAAGGTTTAAAATGGATCAACTATTTCCAGTGATATTTGTCGTAGCTATGATTGCTTTTATCATGATGAAGCAGATTAAGCATATAACAGGAAACTTAGACTTAAAAGGTGACACAAATAGTTTTGATAAATACTCAAAATTCTCTGTAGCTATTCAAAACCATATACGAGCTATTAAACTTGATATTGACAGCACTAAGCAGATAGAAACTCCTAGGTATGTCTTAAAAGATAAAGAATCTGAAGAGGATTTGATAGAGGATTTATCTGATTTTTTAAGAAAACTAGTATTTTTTGAAACCCTTTTAGCAAAGAAAAAGACCTCTAGTGAGATTGAGGGTGAACTTTTTGGAATATTGAGTAAACTAGATACTTTTATAAAACAAAACTGTGAAGATGGTGAACGTTTAGCAGAAGAGCTAAGAGATAATCTAACAGAACAGTATGAGGGATAGCAATAATGTTTGATGAATTAAAAGACTTAAAAAAAGATATAGCAAAGACCGAAAAAGATGAACGTGAAAAACAAGAAAAAGAGTTAAAAGAAAATAAAGAAAATAAACTTAAAACTGATTTTGAATCTTTCATGAAACAATCAGGAATCAAAAAAATATAGATGCAACCTAGTCGTATTGTAGAATTTTCAACTCTTGAAGCAAAGTGTGCATACTTAAATGATAAACGAATGCGTATGGAGTATAAGTTTATAGAAAACTGCCCAGAACTTTTTAGTCAAAAGCTTATTCATAGAGGTTGGAGACGATTTGGAGAGTACTACTCAAGACCAAATTGTGTTGGCTGCAATGACTGTTTATCACTTCGTATAGATGCAACAAATTACCGTTTTTCTAAAAGTGCAAAAAGAACTATACGAAAAAATCGAGCAACTAAATTTTTAGTTCAAAAACCAACTATAACAATCCAGCACCTAAATCTGTATCAAAAATACCATAAATATATGGAAGAAAAAAAAGGTTGGAAACACTACTCACTAAGTCCAAATAGTTATCATGAACTCTACGTTAGTGGTGCTATGAAATTTGGTAAAGAGATACTATACTTTGTCGATGATAAGCTTGTTGGAGTTGATTTAGTTGATTTTTTAGCTGATGGACTATCTTCGATCTACTTCTTTTACGATCCTGACTATGCTCATCTCTCTTTAGGAAGATTCTCAATGTATCAGCAGATTTACATCGCTCAAACAAACAAACTTCCGTGGGTTTACTTAGGATACTATGTTGAGAAATGCCCATCACTTAACTACAAATCAGATTATAAACCTTATCAGATTTTACAAGCAGACTCTTCACTAGAAGAACCTGCTGTATGGATTAACCCAAAAGAGCTATAATTTCCTCTTCACTCAAAAGCTTTCCTGTTGACTTAACAACTCCATCAATCACAAGCCCTGGTGTACTCATAACACCATACTCCATAATTTTAGTCAAATCTTCAACTTTCTCTATCTGAGCAAATTTACCAGTTTTTGCAACCGCTTTTTTTACTAACTCTTCAAGAGTCTTACACTTTGCACAACCAATTCCTAAAATCTCAATTTTCATTTTCATTCCTTATTATAAAATTGCATTAAAAAGATAACCAACTAAAATTATCCCAATACCAACTATACTAAAAAAGAGACCTATTAGTCTCCAACTCATAATTTTCTTAAGTATCATAGCCTCAGGTAAAGACAGAGCCACAACAGCCATCATAAAACTCAAAGCTGTGCCCATAAGCATACCCTTACTTGTTAAAGGCTCTATAAGAGGTGCTACAGTTGAAGCTCCTGCATACATAGGAATACCTGAGATTACTGCAACTAAAACAGCAAATGGATTATCTGCACCAGTATATTTAGAGATAAAATCAGCGGGAACAAAACCATGTATAATAGCCCCTACAAATATACCTGCAATTACATAAAGATAGATATCTTTTATAATCTGAACAGCATTTTTCCAAGCATCAATAATTCGCTTATCGAATTCTAACTTTTCTACACTTGATCCACAACAGCTATTAACTTGAGGCACACTGATGAGTATATCACTATCTCTACTGATTTTACCGATGATATAACCACCTACTACTGCTGTAATAAGACCAAAAAGAGTATACATAAAAGCTATCTTCCACCCAAAAGTTGCAAAGAGTATTGCTATTGCTATCTCATTGTTCATAGGGCTACTTATAAGAAATGAAAAAGTAGCGCTTCTAGGAATCCTAGCTTGCGTAAATCCTAAAAATAGTGGTATTGAAGAGCAAGAACAAAAAGGAGTAATAATTCCAAATATTGCAGCCAAAAGATTACCAACAAACTGTGATTTACCCTTTATAAAATCTCTAACTGTTTCAGTTTTGATATACGTCTGTATAAAAGATATAACGTAGATAATAACCAAAACAAGGGTTAAAATCTTGACTGAATCATATATAAAAAAGTGTAAAGCATCTGCAAAACTACCACTTAGGGCAAAAATATCATAAACTAAAAAATCAACAAAATTAAGCCACATGTAATTTCTCCTTAACCAAAGGCAGTAATCTTCTCTTTATCTCAATCAAAATCTTTTCAAACTCCTCAATCTCTTTTCCATCAGGATCACTAAAGCCTACATGTAAATGTTCTGTAGATTTTGAAAACACAGGACAACTCTCTTTAGCATTGTCACAAACAGTTATAACTAAATCAAAATCTATATCCTTAACTTCATCTAGTTTTTTAGAGTGATAACTCTCATTCCAAGCACCTTCTTCTTTTAAAACTGTTATTGCATTTTTGTTTACATGTAAAGATGCTTTTACACCACTACTATATGCCCTTACACCATCAATATACTTGTTTATCAAAGCCTCTGATATGATAGAGCGACAACTATTTCCTGTACAGAGTATTAGCACTTTTTTCTCATCTGTGCATCTACATGTAAGAGTTGGAATATCTATATCTAAGTACCCTATCTCTTCTAAGATTTCTGTTCTAAATTTGTCAAGAGGTGAACGTATAGAGTTGTATGCCCAACGCCCTCTTCTATCTACTCTTAAAAAACCAGCATCTTTTAAAATTTTTAAGTGACGAGAGATACGAGATTGTATCATCTCAAAACTACTCTCTATATCACAAACACAAACTTCACCATTTTGTTCTATAAAATGAAGAAGCTTTACTCTTGTTTCATCATTTATGGCACTTATTGTTGTTAAAAAATCTTTCATTTTTACTCCTAATTTGAAATTATAACATATTTATAGCTATATATCAAGATATATTGATATATAGCTATGGAACTCTTTTTGCTTGTTATAAATATATCTATTGAGGAGATTTATATGCAAATATCATTTTCGCCTGAAATGCTAGCTGTTACGATAGAAGATGACGCTAGTACATTTTATCATTTACAAAATGTAATAGAGAAAAACTTTTCAAAACGTATAGGAAGAAAAGATAAAACTATAGTTTTCAAACAAGATAATGAAAATGTACAAAGAAGATATTTTTTAAAACTAATAGACAAAATATACAGAAAAAAAAATAATCTTTTCGATGAAACCACCTCAAAAAGTATAAAAAAAGCTTTAGATAAAACTATAAAAATTTCACATTTAAAATCAAATCAACTACAACAGAAATTAAAAATCACAGTAAAAATTGAAGATAACTACGCAGTTATATTTGATATAGGCTCAAAAAATTCTGTTCTTGTCTCATATCTGAGAAATTATTTTAAAAATCATCTAATAAAATATCGTCTCAAAAACCATACTGTAACACTGTACCCTTACTCTGAGAATACAGCTAAACTTTTAGAAAAACTACTAAATCAAAATGAGATTGTAGGTTGTTATGTTGATTTTAGTTACGATATAAGTGAATTTTTAACTTATAAAAATAGACTAACAAAAAAAATGGAAAGAAGAAAAAAATTCAATGCTCTCTTCTCTTTACTTGAAGAGTTTTATGAAGTTCTTGAATGCAAGGCTGATGATAGTTTTGAGACTATTCGTAAAAACTATCTAAAACTAGTAAAACAGTACCATCCAGATACGATAACTCACTTAAATCCATCTTTAATTTCACACTGTAGTGATAAATTTCAAACGATTCAACGCGCTTACGAAATGATAAAAGTACATTTTGAACACGAAAAGAGTGCTTAGTACTTCAAAGCATAAAGCTTTTTACGCTCAGATGAACCCGCTATATTAAACTCTTTTCTATACTTTGTTATAGTTCGTCGAACCATCTTAACACTAAATTTTTCCTCTATAAATGCTAAAATTTTAACATCACTAAGTGGTTTTTCATGATCTTCATACCTTACAAGTTCACACATATACTCTTTGATAGCACTATTGGATATATTTTCTTCAACTGCTGTTGCAAAAAACTGCTTCAGAGGTATAATTCCACGACTGCAAGAAAGATACTTACCTGAGATAGCACGTGAAATTGTAGATGGATTTCTTTTTAAATCATCTGCTATATCTTTAAGTTTCATAGGCTTTATAGCTTTTCCAAAGAAAAAGTCATACTGATACTCAACTATCATCAAGCCAATCTTATACAGAGTTGCTTTTCTCATTTCTAAAGCATCAACCAAATCTTTTGCATCTTTTATTTTAGCTGCTACAAAAGCATGTCCCTCATCTAAACCATCTGTCTCTATTATTATCTCTGGATAATAAGCATCATTTAGAGCTACTTCGATGGCTCCTTTAGTATCATAAACAAATATATCTGGTATAACTTGTAGCTCATCTTCTAAAAAATCTATTGCTGGAGGATTTCTAAACTTTTTTATCACTTTTAAGGCATCGCCAAACTGCTCATCTTTACTATAATTTTCTATAGATTCAAATTCATTGATTAGTTTTCTTATGTACCTAGATAAGCCCTCTTCTACTTCAACATCTTCAAGTTGGAATAAAAATGCTTCCTTAAAATCAATAGCTCCAATGCCAAGTGGCTCAAGATAAGAAAACCTAGCTCTAATCTTCTCTACTTTTTGCTCATCAATACCAAATTTACTGGCTATTTCATGAAGTGTATCTTTTTCAAAGTAACCTTCATTATTTATATTTTCAATAATCATATAAGCTATATCTTGTGATATCTTAGTTGGAAATAGTGGAGGGTTTATCTGCTCATCGAGAGTTTCAAAAAGTGATTTTTTGTTTATAGTAAGTGCTTCAATCGTCTCTGAAACACTGTTTTTACTTAACTCATTAAAAAAGCTTTTTTTAGCAAACTTCTTATCTGGCTTTTCATTACCTGCTCGAACTTGTATAAAAGGATTTGCTTGTACAAAAGGCTCAATTGCTTCAGTAAGAGAATCTAAATCAGATTGAAGTATAGGTAACCAACCACGAAGAGTTGATGAAAGTTTCTGTTTCTGATTTTGTGAAACTCTTTGTTTTAACATTAGAGCTTAAACTCCTCACCCAAGTAAAACTTTCTAACAAGCTTATCTTTTGCAACTTCATCACTAGTCCCACTTGCAAGAAGTGAGCCATCTTTGATTACATAAGCTCTATCACAAATGTCCAGAGTCTCTCTTACGTTGTGATCTGTTATCAAAACCCCAATATCAATTTTAACCAAATCTCTAACAATATTTTGTATGTCTGCCACTGCAATTGGGTCAACTCCTGCAAAAGGCTCATCAAGAAGTAGAAACTTTGGTTGGATTGCAAGTGAACGAGCTATCTCACATCTACGCCTTTCACCACCACTCAAACTTAGACCTTTTCTTTGACGAATTGGCTCAATGTTGAGCATGTCCAAAAGTTCTTCTACTCTTCTTTCTCTATCTTCTTGCTTATCATATATAATCTCAGCTGCAAGCATTAAATTCTCTTCAACACTTAACTCTTTAAAAATACTAGATTCTTGAGGTAAATAGCCAATACCAAGCTTTGAGCGTTTATGAAGTGGCATTTTTGTCAATGTTAAATTGTCAAGATAAACTTCACCTTTAGTTGGTGGTATAAGCCCACAAATCATATAAAATGTTGTTGTCTTTCCTGCTCCATTTGGTCCAAGAAGCCCAACTATCTCTCCACTATTTACATGTAAAGATATATCGGTAATAATAGTTGTCTTTTTTATTGTTTTTACTAACTTTTCTACTTTGAGTGTATGCATGTATAACCTCTTTTTTCTTCTATTGTTTCAATCTCTATTTTTAAAAATTCAAATCCATATTTATTTAAAATCTTTTCAAGCTTATCATCAGCCCACTCTATTAAGTGGTACTTTGGCTCATCTAACTTTTCTAACAATCCACTCTGCAAAAAACCATCAATTCCATTTTGATATATATCATAGTGACAAACTCTATTTTCGTACTCATTCATTATAGAAAACGTTGGAGAAGAGACGTCTACATGTAGACCTAAACTCTTAACAAACTTCTTAACAAATGTTGTTTTACCAGAGGCTAAATTACCTTTCAAAAGTACTATGCCATTACTACCAATCTCAGATATAATCTCTTTTACAAAACTTTCCAACTCACCTAAACTACAAACTCTCATAAGCTATTTGATACCTTTACTATAAACTCTAATTTTTTCATTGCTTTTTTGGTTTTTATAGTCTCATTAACTATCTCTAATCCATCTTGAAAGTCTCTTGCTTTTCCATCCACTACTAAAGATGCTGCTGCATTTATATAGACTATATCTCTTTGTGCCTCAGTTGCTTCACCCTTAAATATGCTATGAACTATGCCTGCATTAAACTGCGCATCTCCACCAACTATAGCTTCTAGTGGTGCTCTTTTTATACCATAGTTTAGTGGGTCTATCTCAAACTCTTCAATACCGTTATCTAAAAGTCTTGCCGCATAAGTAATATCACTTATGCTAATCTCATCCATATTTTCACGAGAGCTAACTACTAAAGCTGATTTTGTATCATTAATTCTCAAAGCCTCTGCCATTTTTGGAACAAAAGCTCTATCAAATACTCCAAGCATTGTCTTTTCAACATGAGCAGGGTTTGTTAAAGGACCGAGTATGTTAAATATGGTTTTTTCAGATATAGATTTACGAACTGGCATAATAAACTTCATAGCAGGGTGATGATTCTGAGCAAACATAAAAGTAAACCCTGTCTCTTCCAAAAGTTTCGCACTGTTTTCCAAACTCAAATCAAGTCTAACACCAAGTTTTTCAAACATATCTGCACTTCCAGATTTGCTAGTCACCGACCTACTCCCGTGTTTTGCAACAAAACACCCAGCACTTGCACAAAGAACTGCAACTGTTGAAGAGATGTTAAAACTTCCTATTTTGTCACCACCAGTTCCAACAATATCTAATAGTTTTGGTCTTAATTCATCGTCTACATGTAAAGGTAAAGCATGAGAACGCATAACACTTGCAGCTGCTGCAATAGAGTCTACCAAAGTGGTTTCATCTAACTTCAATGAGACCATAAAATTTCTCATTTGAGTATCACTCATCTCATGATTAAATAGTTTTTCAAATACTTTTTTAGATTCATTGTAATTCATTGACATACTCACTTTGTTTAGATTTTGGGATTGTTTTTGTGGTTGGAATTTGTAAAACTTCATATTTTACTACTTTTTGAAGATAGTTTATAGTGATTTTATCACCTATTTTTACATCTTTTGCAGCTTTTACAACTTTGCCATTTATTTCTACAACACCATTCCTACACATATCTTCCGATACTGCTCTACGCTTAGTAATGTTGACTGAATTTAAAAATTTATCTATTCTCAAAATATTTCCTTTTGTGTATTCTAGGCAAATTTTTTTTAAATACTGCTTTTTTATGGAACACTTTTTGCGGTAAAAACTTTTTTTACCCAAATAAGCAAATATTTTAGTTACTTTTGGTAAAATCTCTACAATTAAATTAAATCGCAGGAAAAAAAATGAAAAGAGATGTAAAAAAAGTTGTTCTTGCCTATAGTGGTGGACTTGATACAAGTATAATTTTAAAATGGCTACAAGATGAATTTGACTGTGAAGTTGTAACTTTTACAGCAGATGTTGGACAAGATGAAGATTTAGAGCCAGCAAGAAAAAAAGCAATCGAACTTGGTATAAAACCAGAAAATATTTTTATTGAAGATTTAAGAGAAGAATTTGTCAAAGACTATGTATTCCCAATGTTTAGAGCAAATGCTATCTACGAAGGTGAATATCTTTTAGGAACGTCTATCGCTCGTCCACTCATAGCAAAACGTCAAGCTGAAATTGCAGCCTTAACAGGTGCAGATGCAGTTAGTCACGGAGCAACTGGAAAAGGTAATGACCAAGTAAGATTTGAACTTGGTTATCTTGGTATCAACTCAGAGCTTACCATAATCGCTCCTTGGAGAGAATGGGACTTAAACTCAAGAGAAAAGCTTTTAGCATATGCAAGAGAACATGGCATACAAATTGACCAGAAAAAAGGTAAGTCACCTTACTCTATGGATGCAAATCTACTTCATATCTCTTACGAAGGGTTAGTTTTAGAAGATCCAAATCAAGAGGCAGAAGATGACATGTGGAGATGGTCAGTTAGTCCTGAAGATGCTCCAGATGAGTCTGAGAGAATAGAACTTGAGTACAAAAATGGTGATCCAGTAGCATTAAATGGAGTTCAACTAAGTCCAGCAAAGATGCTAGAGACTTTAAATTCTCTTGGAAACAAACATGGAATTGGGCGTATAGACATAGTTGAGAACAGATTTGTTGGTATGAAAAGTCGTGGTTGTTATGAAACACCAGGTGGAACTATCATGTTAAAAGCACACAGAGCTATAGAGAGTATCACACTTGACCGTGAAGCTGCTCACCTTAAAGATGAGATTATGCCAAGATATGCAAAGACTATCTACAACGGTTTCTGGTTTGCTCCAGAGCGTGAAATGATGCAAGCGATGATTGACAAATCACAAGAGACAGTAAATGGGACTGTGAAACTAAAACTATACAAAGGTAACGTTATAGTCGTAGGTCGCCACAGTGAGAGAAATAACCTATTTAGTGAAGAGTTTTGTACATTTGAAGAGGACGAGGTTTATAATCAAAAAGATGCAGAGGGCTTTATAAAGCTAAATGCACTTAGATTTATAATTGGTGGAAAAAACAAGAAATTTTATGGAGACAAGTAAAAATGAAAGTACTATTAATTAAAGACGTTAAAGGCTTAGGAAAAGCTGGAGAGATGAAAGAGGTAAAAGATGGTTATGGAAAAAACTTTTTAATCGGAAACAAACTTGCACTTCATGCAACTAACGAAGTTTTAAAAAAACATGAAGCTGGTGTTAGAAAACAGAAAGCTGAAGATGAAGCAGAAATGGCAAGACTAAAAGATTTAGAAAAAGTTCTTGCAAAGACTGAACTCAAAATCAAAAGAAAACTTGGAGCAAATGGTAGCCTATTTGGTGCAGTTACTAAAGATGAGATTTCTCATGAGTTTAAAACCCAACATGACCTAGATATAGATAAAAAAACAATCGAAATCAAAAATGCTATCAAAATGACTGGACTATTTGACATAACAATCAAATTAGGTCATGGAATCCACGCTCATTTTAAACTTGAAATCATTGGAGAGTAAATATATATGTTTGATGCAACAACTATATTAGGGTACAAAGGTGATGGCAAAGCTGTCATTGGTGGTGATGGTCAAGTGACTTTTGGAAATGCTATCTTAAAAGGTAATGCAACAAAAATCAGAAAACTCCATCATGGTAAAATACTAGCAGGTTTTGCAGGAAGTACTGCTGATGCATTTAACCTTTTTGATATGTTTGAGGGAATTTTAGAGCATAAAAAAGGTGACCTTTTTAAATCTGTTATAGAGTTTTCAAAAGAGTGGCGAAAAGATAAGATGCTTAGACGACTTGAAGCCATGATGATAGTACTTGATACAGATCATATCTATATCCTAAGTGGAACTGGTGATGTAGTTGAACCTGAAGATGGAAAAATAGCTGCAATAGGTAGTGGTGGAAACTTTGCTATTTCTGCAGCTCGTGCTTTAGAAAAACATACAAAACTAGACCCTGAAGAGCTTGTAAAAGAAAGCTTACTTGTAGCGGGTGAACTTTGTATATATACAAACACAAATATAAAAACTTTTGTACTTGAAAAGGGAAAATAACGAATGAATATGACTCCAAAAGAAATTGTTACTTACTTAGATGAGTATATAATTGGTCAATTTGATGCAAAAAAAGCGATTGCTATTGCACTTCGTAATAGATACAGAAGACTCCAGCTAGATTCAGAAATGCAAGAAGAAGTTATGCCAAAGAATATCCTTATGATAGGAAGTACTGGTGTTGGTAAAACTGAGATAGCTAGACGTCTTGCAAAAATGATGAATCTTCCTTTCGTAAAAGTAGAAGCTAGTAAATACACTGAAGTTGGTTTTGTTGGTCGCGATGTTGAGTCTATGGTCCGTGATTTAGTTATGGCATCAGTAAACCTAGTAAGAAACGAACACAGAGAAAACAATATAGATAAGATTGATGAACATGTAGAAAAAACTATAATCGAAAAACTTCTTCCTCCACTTCCTAAAGGTGCAAGTGATGAAAAAAAAGAGGACTATAAAAAAAGCTATGCTCGCATGGAAGAGAAGCTAAGAAATGGTGAACTTGATGAACTTAGTATAGAAGTAGAGATAACTGGTGGTGGCTCAGACATGAGTGACAGCTCTTTGCCTCCTGAAATGATAAAAGTACAAGAGTCATTTATTAAGATTTTAGGAACTGGGAAAGATAGCATTAAAAAAGAGTTGAAAGTCAAAGAGGCAAAAGAGGCTCTAAAACATGATGCAAGTGAAAAACTACTTGACTTTGAAGCTATCAAAGTTGAAGCAATTGAACGAGCACAAAATGGTGGAATTATATTTTTAGATGAGATAGATAAAGTGGCAGTAAGTTCAAGTGCAAGTCACAGAAGTGATCCTAGTAAAGAGGGAGTTCAACGTGACCTTCTTCCTATAGTTGAGGGAAGTGATGTCAATACAAAATATGGCATGGTTAAGACTGATCATGTTCTTTTTATTGCTGCTGGTGCATTTCACCTTAGTAAACCAAGTGACTTGATTCCAGAACTTCAAGGAAGATTTCCTCTAAGAGTAGAACTCGACTCTTTAACTGAAGATGTACTATATCAGATATTAACACAGGCTAAAAACTCACTTCTTCGTCAATATGAAGCACTCCTAAAAACTGAAAAAGTGAAACTTTCATTTGATGATGATGCCATAAAGGCAATTGCTAAGATATCTCAAATGGCAAATGAAAAGATGGAAGATATTGGTGCAAGAAGACTTCACACTGTTGTAGAAAAAGTTATAGAAGAGATAAGCTACAGTGCAGATGAACACAGTGGTGAAAGCATAACAGTCACAAAGGAACTAGTTCATGAAAAACTTGATGAGATTGCAGAAGACGAAGATGTCAGTAAGTACATACTATGAGTGATATAAAAACAAAAGCTGGATTTGTTTCTGTTATAGGAAGACCAAATGCAGGAAAAAGTTCGCTTTTAAACTGGCTCATAGGTGAAAAGATTGCTATGGTATCACACAAAGCCAACGCAACAAGAAAACGCTCTAACATCATAGCTATGCATAACAATGCTCAAATTATCTTTGTAGATACTCCTGGTATTCATGAAAAAGAGAGACTTCTTAACAAGTTTATGATGGACGAAGCTCTTAAAGCTATGGGTGATTGTGATCTAATACTCTTTTTAGCACCAGCAAGTGATAACCTAAAAGACTACATAAAATTTTTAGAGCGCAACAAAAAAAATATACCCCATATACTACTTTTAACAAAAGTAGACAGCATAAATAAAAAGGAACTATTTAAAAAGATAGAAGAATACTCAAAATATCAAGATAAATTTCAAGCTTTAATTCCAGTTTCTATCAAAAAAGGTATTACGCAATCATACCTTTTAGGTGAAGTAGCTAAAGAGTTACCGGAACATCCTTATCTGTATGATACAGAGATTTTAACAACAGATCCGCTCAAAGATTTGTACAAAGAGTACATAAGAGAGGCCATTTTTAATAATACTAGTGAAGAAATTCCGTATTTTGCCGATGTATTAGTAGAAAAAGTCGAAGAAAGTGTTGAAATTGATAATATTTATGCTACAATAATAGTAGATAAAAAGAGTCAAAAAGGTATTGTCATAGGAAAAAATGGCAAAACTTTGCAGAGAATTGGTTTTGAGGCTAGAAAATCTATAGAAAATCTTGCGGGCAAAAAGATTTTTCTTAAACTGTTTGTAGTTGTAAAACAGGGGTGGAGTCAAGATAAAGATTTACTAAAGAAGATAGGTTACGTTATAGAATAAGTTTTTATTTAACTTATTCTGTAATATTTATGAAGTTCTAAACATAAATTTAGGTAGGGATATGGCAAAAAAAAGTAATAAACAGAGTTTCTCTGACATTGTTTCAATTGACCCAGTATCATTACAATCATATAAGTATGCAAAAAATGAGATAAAACCTTTTAGGTTAGAAAAAAGTAATAAAAACTCATTTTTTATATCTTATATACAAAGTAAAGATGTTATTGGTGCTACTGTTGATATAAGCAGAAATATAGATGATAGTGATTTAAAAGATGCTATAGAGATAAAAGTCTATGAGGAGCTAGGTCTTGATTCAGCAGTTGAGTACACAATCACATATCTAGAAACAGAAACAAGCGACACAAAAAATAGAGTATTTAATGTTTTTGTTATTGATGCG
>CAZHBU010000036.1:6850-21468 GCA_964530865.1 uncultured Sulfurospirillum sp. | reverse complement strand
TTCATCGCCTTTAAAATTTCATAAGTTTTACTCACATCGTAGGTTGCACTATGGTAAGAGTCTTCATCAAAGTCTATTTTGTAAAATCTGCAAGTTTCATCTAGTTTAGGATTTTTAATTTTTCCGTTTTTGTTTAGTGCTTGTACTATATTGCGATTTTCTTTCATCGTACAAAAGTGATTTTCAAACTTAACTATTTTATATAGATGTCTAAGTTCAAAACTAATATTGTGTGCAACTAAAGTTTTCACTCCCTTGCAAAACTCAACAAAATCTAAATCTTCTTTAAAGTAGACACTATGATTTTTATCTTTTCTGTACTCCATAATCATCTCAGGAGTAAGCTTATGTACCTCATACGAGTACTTGTTAACAGGATAACGAGAGAGATAGTAGCGATGAAACATCTCTTTAACAACATATTCTCCATTCTCAAACTCTACCTTAGCCGCGGCTACTTCTATTACATCGTGTTCATTTGTTGTGTTGGTTTCAAAATCTAAGATTATCAATTTTTTCCTTTACTAGCTTGAATTATAGCGAGTAAAGTTTAAAATACTCTAACTAAATCCCCATTTTAAGGTATAAAACAGATTGAAAGATAATTTAAAGAAATCAAGAAAAAGCTTGGGAATTGGGTCTTTTTTTTGCTACAATCATACCAATTAAAATATGAGGAGAATTACTGATGTCATTTATTGAAGAATATAACAACGATGTAGAGCTTAGAGCCAAAGATGGTGTTCCGCCACTTCCTTTAGATGCTAAGAAGACAGCACAAGTGGTTGAGTTACTTAAAAGTGGTGATGAAAATCCAAAGTTTTTACTGACTTTATTGGAAAATAGAGTGCCACCTGGAGTTGATGATGCGGCTTATGTTAAAGCAGCTTTTTTAAATGACGTTTCAAAAGGTAACGTGACTTGTAGTGTTATCTCTGCTGTAAAAGCTATTGAGATTTTAGGAACTATGCTTGGTGGATACAATGTAAAACCATTAATAGATGGGCTTGCGAGTTCAGATACAGCTATTGCACAAGCTTCGACAAATGCTCTTAAGCATATTGTTCTTGTATATGATGCTTTCAATGATGTTGATGAGCTAGCCAAAACTAACTCATATGCAAAAGAGGTTTTAAGCTCTTGGGCAAATGCTGAGTGGTTTACTTCAAAAGAGGCAATTCCTGAGAAATGGACAGTTGCCGTTCTAAAAGTTCCAGGTGAGACAAACACAGATGATTTGAGTCCAGCTAGTGAAGCATTTACAAGAAGTGACATACCTCTTCACGCAAATGCAATGTTAGTTACAAGACTTCCAGGCTCAATTGAGAAAATCAAAGAGATGCAAGATGCTGGTCATGAAGTGGCATATGTTGGAGATGTTGTAGGAACTGGTAGTAGTAGAAAATCAGGAATCAACTCTGTACAGTGGTATATGGGAAAAGATATTCCATTTGTACCAAATAAAAAAACTTCAAGCCTAATCTTAGGTTCTATTATAGCTCCTATCTTCTTTAATACAGCAGAAGATAGTGGCGCACTTCCAATCGAAGTAAATGTAGATGCACTTGAAACCGGTGATGTTATAGATGTTTATCCAAATCAAGGCAAAATAGAAAAAGACGGTAAAGTAGTTGCTGAGTTTAAACTAGCTCCAAATACTTTAGCAGATGAGTATAGAGCTGGTGGACGTATACCTCTTATTATTGGTCGTGGTCTTACAGCGAAGGCAAGAGCATCACTAGGAATGCCTGCTGAAGATATATTTACAAAACCAGAGCAACCAAGTGATAGTGGCAAGGGTTATACTCAAGCTCAAAAAATGGTTGGAAAAGCGTGTGGAGTAGAGGGAGTTCGTCCAGGAATGTACATAGAACCTCAAACTTCAACAGTAGGAAGCCAAGATACAACAGGACCTATGACAAGAGATGAAATCAAAGAGCTTGCAGCACTTGGTTTTAATGCAGATTTAGTTTTGCAGAGTTTTTGTCATACTGCAGCTTATCCAAAACCTAGTGATGTTGTTCTTCAGCACACTCTACCTGATTTTATTAAAAACAGAAGTGGAGTTAGTCTAAAAGCAGGTGATGGTGTTATTCACTCTTGGTTAAACCGTATGGTTCTACCTGATAGCGTGGGAACTGGTGGTGATAGCCATACTCGTTTTCCTATAGGAATTTCTTTTCCAGCTGGTTCTGGTCTTGTTGCATTTGCAGGAGTTACAGGAAGTATGCCTCTAAATATGCCTGAATCAGTTCTTGTTAGATTTAAAGGTAAATTAAACCCTGGAATCACTCTAAGAGACTTAGTTAATGCTATTCCATATTATGCAATCAAAAAGGGACTTTTAACAGTTCCAAAGAAAAACAAAAAGAATGTATTTGCAGGAACTGTACTTGAAATTGAAGGTTTACCTGATTTAAAAGTTGAGCAAGCATTTGAACTTAGTGATGCAGCAGCAGAGAGAAGTGCCGCAGCTTGTAGTGTTCAGCTAAACAAAGAGCCTATTATTGAGTACTTAAAATCAAATATAGTTTTACTTGAATCAATGGTAAAAGCTGGATATGGTGACCCAGTTACTATCCAAAGACGTGCTGATAAGATGAAAGCTTGGATAGCAAATCCAGAACTAGTAAAAGCAGATAAAGATGCTGAGTATGCTGAGATTATTGAGATTGACTTAGCAGACGTAAAAGAGCCTATTTTGTGTTGTCCAAATGATCCAGATGATGTAGCAACGCTAAGTGAAATACTTGCTGATAGTAATAGACCTCACAAAATTGATGAAGTGTTTGTTGGTAGTTGTATGACGAACATTGGTCACTATAGAGCTCTTGGTGAAGTTTTGCAGGGAGAAGGACAAGTTCCTACTAAGCTTTGGATAGCACCACCAACAAAAATGGATAAGAACCAACTCATTGAAGAGGGTTACTACTCACTATTTGGGGCAGCTGGAGCAAGAGTTGAGATTCCAGGATGTTCATTATGCATGGGTAACCAAGCAAGAGTAAGTGATAATGCAATAGTATTTTCAACAAGTACAAGAAACTTCGATAACCGTATTGGAAAAGGTGCACAAGTCTATCTAGGAAGTGCAGAACTTGCAGCTCTTTGTTCACTTCTTGGTCGTCTTCCAACTACACAGGAGTATATGGACTTAGTGCCTAAAAAACTTGAAGGTAAAAAGGACAAAGTATATAAG
The DNA here is from genome assembly GCA_964530865.1 of uncultured Sulfurospirillum sp. Classification (GTDB taxonomy): domain Bacteria; phylum Campylobacterota; class Campylobacteria; order Campylobacterales; family Sulfurospirillaceae; genus Sulfurospirillum_A. The sequence continues at coordinate 18,269 of CAZHBU010000036.1, read as the reverse complement.
TATCTAAACTTTAATCTTATAGAAGATTATAAGTTAGAAGATTAGTAAATTTGAAAGATTATCTGTTATGCAGATGGTCTTTCAACCTCCATATCCCAAATAACTGAAATACCATATTGTTTATCTAAAGTAATATATTTAAAATACTCTTTTTTAGCTTGATAACTGTAGAGTCTAACATCAACATCTTCACCTTGAAGCAATTTTTTAACTTCAAAAATTCCTATTCCTCTTTTGCCCCATTTATGAAGCGAATTTCCCCATATACGAAAAGAGCATGTAGCCTCTTTTTTTAGCTCAAATATTTCACCATCTTCGCTATACCATGAGGCATTTGAACAGGTATATACTTTTGCACTTTTTCCATTAACTTGTTTTTTTTCCATCACAACCATACCGTCATTGCAATATGGACATTTTCCTACTAAAGACATAGTTGACTCCTTTACATGTAGAAATATTAACAAAAAAAAATTTACTTAATTAAAAGTATGTCAATTTGAAATATTTTAGATATAATTCAACCAAAGAAATAAGGATAAAAATGAAAAAAATAATTTTACTCATAATTGGACTTTTGATTGTTGGTGTTGCTTCTATGCCTTTGATTGTTAAAAAGAAAGTTACGGCTATGATAGATATTGAAAAAAAATCTCTTATTAAGAGTGGTGTTGAGCTAACTATAACTAAAGAAGAGGGTTATATCTCTAGCAAAAGAGAGTTTGATTTAACAATAGTAGATGGTAAAAAATTTAGGGATTTTATTTTCAATAGTTTTTCTGAAAAAAATCCAAATTACAAAGGTTTAACAGAGTTACTTAAAAAGCAAAGCGATAAAGATATACGTCCAGCACTTGATGGCACTCTTTTTAAAGGAAATATAAAAAATTCAAATTTACTACTTAATGCTCCTTTAATTGAGCTATCTTTGAGTAAGTTCTCAGATGAAATTATGTCAAGTTTTAATGGTCATAGAGATGCTGAGCAATTAGTAAACTCTATACTTGATGAGAAGTTATTTACTTTTTTTATAACGCTTGATTCAAAGCAAAAAATATCTCAAATAATAATGAAAGACATAGATAAAGATATAAATGAAAATGGCAAAACAACAAATGTAAAATTAAAAAATCACAAGCTAGATATAAATATACAAGAGAGCCTAAAAGGAGTCTATACTCTTGGTGAGCAGTCCATAAGTACCGATAATTTTAACTTTGAGATAAGAGGAATAAAATATACGTTTGACTACCTTACACAATTTGATAATAGTGGAAATATTAGTATAGATAACTTTACTTTCAAAGAGGGTATTGATTTTGTAAAGATTGGCAATATAGATATATCAAGCAGTGTAAAAACTACTGAAAATGAGACTTTACGCGGAGACATAAACTATGTTGTAAATGATTTTCATGTCAATAAAATAGAAACTGTTAAATTAGATAGCATAAATTTAAAATTCAACATTTATGGATTGAATAAAAATGAGATTTTAGATGTAAATAACTACTACAGTAAACTAGCATTTCATCAATCAACAATTAGTAAATCTAATATAGAATCATTAACAAAATCTATAGAAAAGATATTGCGTAGAGGATTTAAATTTGATACTACTTTTTCTATAAATGGTCTGAATATTAAAGATGATATAGCTTTAAAAAATTTAGATTTTACAATAAATGCTGAGTTAAAAAAGAATAGTTATAGCCTTAGTGATATGAAATTAATCAATTCATTTATAGCAACTGGTAAAATCATAGTTGATAAAGTAGGTGCGAATAAACTACTTAAATTAAATAATAAATTAGAACAATTTGTTAGTCTTGGTAAAGAAGATGGTAATAATCTTCTTTACGATTACGAATTCAAAAATGGTGCTTTATATTTAAATGGCACAAAGATAAAGTAGGTTTAGGAATTTTGATGTTAAAAGACAGAATAAAAAACAGAGAAAGTGGGATACTTTTTTATGGTATAACGCCACCAAAAGCAAAAAATACAAAAGAAGAGTTAGCACTAATAGCGAAAAAACAAGTAGAAAGATTAAAAGACTTAGATGTTGATGGGATTATCTTGTATGATATTCAAGATGAATCAGACAGAACAGATGCTGCTCGACCTTTCCCCTTTATGGAGACACTTGACCCTTGTGATTATGCAAAAAACTACCTCGATGCTCCTTTACATGTTCCTGTTGTTATCTACAGAGCTGTTGGAAAATATGTTAAAGATGAGTTTAGTGAGTGGCTAGAGAACAGAAAAGGTAGAGAATTTTATTCTGTTTTTGTAGGAGCTGCAAGTAAGCAAACTAAAGTAACTATTGGCATGAAAGAGGCTTATAAGCTTAAAAAAGAGGTAAATAATGATATAGTTCTTGGTGGAATTGTGATACCAGAGCGTCATACCATAAAACAAGATGAGCATCTTAGAGTTTTCTCAAAGATAGACAATGGCTGTGAATTTTTTGTGTCACAGTGTGTTTATGACCTCATGAGTGCTAAACGGTTTTTAGATGACTACTTAGAGTACTCAAAAGAACATAACAAACCTCTAGCTCCTATCATTTTTACTATAACCCCATGTGGGTCAGCAAAGACATTAGATTTTATGAAGTGGTTAGGTATAAACATACCCCCACATTTAGAAGAGAGGCTAAAAAATTCTGAAAATATTTTAGATGCCTCTATGAAACTAAGCCGTGACATATTTGAAATTCTTTACTTTTATGGCAAAGGCAAAGGCATACCAATAGGCTGTAACGTAGAGAGCGTAGCAATAAGAAAAAAAGAAATAGACGCTTCCATAGAGCTACTTCATGACATACAAAAAATAATGGACAGATAATTGCACAATATAGTCTTATGCACATTTAACGCACGATATACTCACACATCAATTGGTTTGAGATATCTCTATGCCAACTTAAAAGAGCTTCAACCTCAAGCTATTATAAAAGAGTTTGTCATAAACTCACAAGTTGCAGATGCAGTTGAGACTGTTTTAAAACAGAACCCAAAAGTAGTTGGTGTTGGAGCATATATTTGGAATGCCAATGAAGTTGGCGAGTTCATTGAAGTCCTTAAAAAAGTTGCTCCTCACATAATTATAGTTGCTGGTGGTCCTGAGGCTAGTTATTTTCCTCATAGAGTTGATTTTAGTAAGTCTGATTACTTCATCCAAGGTGAGGGCGATGTGGCTTTTTATGAGCTTTGTAGGTCTCTGTTTGATGGCAATGCACCTAAAGAGAAAATTATAAAAGCTGAAATTGTAGATTTGAGTAAGATTGAACTTCCTTATAAATATTACACAGATAACGATGTAGCAAATCGACAGTGTTACGTTGAAGCTAGTCGTGGTTGTCCTTACTCTTGCGAGTTTTGTCTTTCATCGCTAGATAAAAAAGTACGAAAGATTGATACCAATGTTTTTTTAAAAGAGATGGAAATACTTTGGGATAGGGGGGTGCGAAGTTTTAAGTTCATAGATAGAACTTTTAACCAAGGCATTACAACTGCAAACAAGTTGATGGATTTTTTCCTCTCAAAAGAGCCACCTTACTTCATACACTTTGAGGTTATACCTGACAATTTTCCGAGTTCTATAAAAAAACGTATAAAAGAGTTTCCACCAGCTTCTTTGCAACTAGAAGTTGGCATACAAACACTTGACCCCCAAATATCACAAAATATATACAGAAAACTAAACATAGAGAAGATTAAAGAAAACCTAGAATTTTTAGAAAACGAAACAAAAGCACATCTTCATGTTGACCTCATTATAGGTTTACCAGGGGAGAGTTTAGAACAGTTTGGTAAAAATCTTGACCTGCTTTACTCTATGACAAGATGTGAAATACAACTTGGAATCCTAAAAAAACTCTCAGGAACTACGCTCAATCGTCACGATGAATTGCACGGTATGGTTTACTCAGACAAACCTCCATATGATATACTTCAAAACAATCTCATACCATTTGAAAAAATGCAAAAAATGAAACGGTTTACTCGTTTTTGGGATATGGTTTACAATAGTGGAAATTTTAAAAAAACAGTAGTTTACCTTTTTAAAGATAGTAGAGTTTATGCTGGCTTTTTTGCCTTTAGTGAGTGGATTTATGCTCAAACAGAATCAACTTGGCAAATCTCTTTAGATAGACTTGCTCACCTTTTTTACAGATACCTTACAGAAGTTCTACATGTAGATGAAGAAGAGATAAAAAAAGTAATGATAGATGATGTTATGATAGTACGTGGCAGAAAACTGCCAAAGTTTTTAAGAGTAGAAATAGAAAATAAAAAAAGTAGAAAAGAAGAGGTAAAGACATTTAATAAACGACAGCTAAAACATACTTTATAATCATAAAAATTTATTTAAATTGAAAAATTGACTTAAGTATGAAGATGTTATTTAATTTTCTTGTATAATGGTTAGATATAAATCCGATATTAAGGATAATTGATTATGTACATGTTTATTTTGCTAGTTTTATTACCTCTATTTTTAGCAATTGGGCTTTGGTGGATACCATTTAGATTTTTACAATTAACTATATTGTTATTTTCTTTTGTCTTATCATTTTGTTCTATCTTGCTATATATTTCACCAGAAACATTTTCTTTCTCTTTAGGCTTTTTTTTAACTATATTAATTATTGTAGTTGATATAGTTTTGATTTTATATTTTTTAAAAGAGGGATTGGCATTTAAAAACTATAAAGTTTGGAGTTTAGCATTGGCTCAACTACTTTTATTTGGTTTAGCAGAGTTCTTAATTGCGAGTAATGTAAATGCTGATTTTATTGTAGATAAGTTAAGTATCTTTATGTTTTTAGTTATAAATATAGTTGGTTCTCTAATAGTAGTTTATGCTTTATGGTACATAAATAAAGAACCTATTAGTGAGAGTAAAAAACGATTCTTTCTCATGTATCTTATCTTGTTTTTAGCAGTCATGAATCTTATAGTTTCAGCAAACTCTCTAATGATTTTCTTTTTGCTATTTGAACTAACAACTTTATCATCTTATCTTTTGATTGGATTTAGAAAAGATGAGTTAAGTACACATAATGCACTTAAAGCTTTATGGATGAATCAAATAGGCGGTTTATTTATACTTATTGCAGTTTTACTTAGTTCAGTTCCTTATTTTGATGGGCTTACAAATAGTGGAAATTTACTCATAGTAGTTTCACTATTAGCTATGTCAGGACTTGTGAAAGGTGCACAAATACCTTTTGATGGTTGGTTATTGGGTGCCATGGTTGCTCCTTCTCCAGTGAGTGCTATTTTACACTCTGCCACTATGGTAAAATTGGCCCCTTTTATAATCTTAAAACTTGCACCAGCTTATGAAAACACTATCGTAGGAGTTTTTATAATGTTGTTTGGTTCAGCAGTTTTTATTTTAGCAGGATTATATGGTTTATCTCGTGACAAATTTAAAGAGATTTTAGGTTATTCAACCATCTCTTTACTTGGTCTCATGATTGCCATGGCAACAGTTGTAGGAGAAGAGCATAAAAATATTTTATATGTACTCATCTTTTTTCATGCAGTTTCAAAAGCCTTATTGTTCTTAATGGCTGGCATTGTTGAAAAGAATTATCATTTCAAAAACATTAGTGAGATGAATGGACTTCTTTTTAAAGCACCTTTGAGTGCAAGTATGATTATTTTTGGATTTGCCACTATAACACTTCCTCCTTTTGGACTATTTTTTGGTAAATTATTCTCTATAGAGTTAGTTTCACAAATGTTAAAAGACAACTTTTTATATATCTTTTTGTTACTCTCTTTGTGTGTTGGTTCTGTTGTATTGATTTTGTTATATTTTAAAGTTGCTTCATCAATTTTTACAAAAAATACAGATATTGAAGAGTATAATGGTGAAAATATATTTGTGGTTGAAATGATTTCACCATATCTTTTTACTATTATGTTAGTTTGTTCTGGATTTTTTCTTTTTGATATTTCATTGTACTATGTAATAATTTCAATTTTACTGATAGTCTTTGTGCCAGTTTGGTTAAAATTTGATCCATTTAGAAATGTTGATAGAGTCAAAGAGTATCATTGTGGAGAACAGGGACATTTCAATGTATCTCAATGGTCATTTAGTTTTTCAAAAGAGACGGAAAGAAAAGTATCATTCATAGGAGCTGCTGCTTTTGCAAGCATAGCTTTAGGAGGTTTGTTATGAGTTGGTTTTTGGCACTTTTTTCACCTATACTTGGTACTCTTATCTCTGGCATAGATAGAAAAGTAAGAGCAAGAATGCAACGCCGACTTGGTCCTCCTTTGTTGCAACCTTTTTACGATATGTTTAAACTTTTAGATAAACGTCCTTTGATGGTACATAAACTTCACATAATCTTGGGTGCTATGCACTTTGTAGCTCTTTGGGTTAGTGTTGGACTTTTTATGCTTGGAGGACATCTTCTTTATGTGATTTTTATGCACCTTTTGAGTTTAATTTTTCTTATTTTAGCTGGCTATAGTGTCCGCTCACCTTTTTCACACCTAGGTGCAAACAGAGAACTCTTAGCACTTTTAGCTTACGAACCAATCTTGATTTTAATGGCAGTTTCTTTTTATCTTCACAGTGGTAGTTTTCATATAGACAATATTCTTTCAAGTTCTTCAGCTCTATTTTCAATGCCTTTAATGTTTTTGGCTCTTTTGATTTTATTGCCACTTAAACTTAAAAAATCTCCATTTGATGCACCAGAAGCTCATCAAGAGTTGTGTGGTGGCATAGAGATTGAATACAGTGGATTTTTTTATGAAATAATTTATATGGCAAAAATGACAGAGATAGTTTTTGTGTATGCTTTTGTTTTTTTATTTGGCGGGCAAAACTTATTATTAGGAGGCTTATTAGTAGTTGGTTCTTTTTTATTGGTAAATGCTGTTGATAATGCAACAGGACGGATAAGAATTGATGATTTAGTAAAAAAGATATACTCTACGGCATTTATTTTAGCCATAGTTACACTTATTTGGATGAGTTATGTTTGAAAATTTCAGAAAAAAATCACCTTGGATATTACATTATAATGCAGGTAGTTGCAATGGTTGCGATATAGAGATTTTGGCCTCTTTAGCACCAAAGTATGATTTAGAACGCTTTGGTATCATTAACACTGGCAACCCAAAACAAAGCGATATACTACTTGTTACAGGTCCTGTAACACTAAGAAGTCGTGAACGTCTAATAGAGTTATATACTCAAATGGCTGAGCCTAAAGTAGTTGTAGCAGTAGGAGCTTGTACATGTACAGGTGGAGTTTTTAGAGAAATGTATAATATAGAATCTGGGGTTGATAGATATATACCCGTTGACATTTATGTTCCTGGATGTGCATCAAGTCCAGACCAAATTATAGATGGAGTTGTAGAGGCCTTAGCTATTTTAGAAAAGAAGAGTAAAACTATAGAGAAACCAAAACGTCTTTTTGGAAAGTTGATAGAAAATAGTCTATTTGTTAGTAGAAGAGAAATGGCAAAGAAGATAAAATATGAAAAAAATTGAAACAAACAGTAAGAACCTATTGAGTGATATAGGTGTATTTTATGATTATAAAATACACCATTTTATTACAGTAAATGGCGTTGACTTAGGCGATAAGATGGAAATACAATATCTTTTTACTCGTTATGATTCAAAAGAAGAGGTTATATGTTACTTTTTAAATATGGATTATGATGAGCAGATTCCTAGCATAGTCTCTATCATACCTCCTGCTTACATGGGAGAAGGTGAAGTTGTTGACATGTTTGGTATAAAGATTCAAAACATATCTAAAGGATTACTCCTTGAAGATGACTCACAACAAGCTCCTTTAAGGAAAAATCTATGAAAAAAACAATAAATATTCCTTTTGGTTCACAGCATATTGCACTTTTAGAACCAGTAAGGTTTCAATTTGAAGCACAAAATGAGACAATAGTTGATGTAAAAGCAGATGTTGGTTTTGTTCACAGAGGTATAGAAAAGGCGTGTACAAATACGTTTGAGTATAAACAACTTCCTAGCGTTGTTGCAAGAGTTTGTGGCTTGTGTGCCATTACTCACTCTTTGACATATGTTTTAGCAGTTGAACAATTAGTAGACGTACATGTAAGCCAAAAAGTCAAATACCTTAGAATGTTAATGTTGGAACTTGACAGGATTCACTCACATATGCTTTGTCTCTCACATACTGCTGAAAATGCTGGTTATGAAGCTCTTTTTATGCGGATTATGGCTGATAGGGAAATCATAATGGACATGCAAGAGGCTATATCTGGCAACAGGGTTCAGTTTGATTTTATTAGTATTGGTGGTGTTAAACGTGATATAGACACAAAAACTGTTCAGTTTGTGTTGAACGGTCTTAAAGAATTTCAAGTAAAGGTAGAGGACATATTTGACTTATTTGAAAACAACTGGAGTTTATCATTAAAATACAAAGGTATTGGTGCTATATCAAAAGAAAATGCAAGTATATACAATGTCTTAGGACCACTTGCCCGTGCAGCAGGATTAAAAACCGATGTAAGAGCAGAGAGTGACTATTTTCCATATAAAGAGATAGGCTATGAAATGGCTTTGGAAAATAGTGGTGATATATATGGTAGAAATAGAATCAGGCTTAAAGAGATACTTTTAAGTGTTAAGATGATAAAAAATATTTTAGAAGGATTACCCCAAGGAGATATACTAGAAAAGATAAAAGGTAAACCAGAGGGAGAAGCAGTAGCAAGACTTGAAGCACCGCGAGGAGAGATTTTTTATTATGTAAAAGGAGTGAAAAAAACTATGCTTGACAGAGTTCGTATAAAAACACCAACATTTTCAAATATTCCTGCGATGGTAGAGATATTTAAAGGTCAAGAGTATGCCGATGTACCTGCTATATTGGCTTCATTTGACCCATGTATGAGTTGTACAGCAAAATGATACATGCAATAAAACAAGCTTTTGCTAACTTAGTAAAAAAACCATACACATGTAGTTACCCAGAGACTCCAGTACAAAAACCCAAAAACTACAGAGGGTTAATTCAGTACAATAGTGAACATTGTATCTGGTGTGATAAATGCGAAAAAGTATGTCCACCAAAAGCAATTATATTTAAACAATTTGAAGATGGACATAAAGTATATAACTATAATCCTTATCTTTGTATTTATTGCAATGATTGCATTCGTGCATGTCCAAAAAGCGGTGAAGCCTTATGGCAGAGTGAAGACAAAGGTTTGCCTGCTACTTATAAAGATACCCCAAATGATAATTGGTTTATTTGGGAAAAAGAAGCACGAGAGGGACGCGTACAGTATAAAGCAAAAAAAGTTCAAAAAAAGAGATAAATTAAACCCAACCTTTTACAGCAAATTTTTTGATTTACGTGTAGTATATAAAAATTACTGTATAATTGCAAAAAAATATTAGGATATTTGATGAATAAAAGTTTGGTTACAGACATCGTTAGTTTAGGTTTAGTAGGTGTCTCATTTGTTCTTGTTGAGCCATTCTCAAATGCAGTGTTATTTACAGGGCTTTTTGCACTCTCTGGTGCTTTAACAAACCAGATTGCAATACATATGCTTTTTGAAAAAGTACCATTTCTTTATGGAAGTGGTGTGATTCTTCTTCGTTTTGAGGCGTTTAAAACTTCAATAAAAGAGTTAATGATGAATCAATTTTTTACAAAAGAGCAACTCAATGACTTCTTTGCAAAAGAGGAAAAAAAGATAGACTTAACTCCTGTTATAGAAAATGCTGATTTCTCTCCAGCTTATGATGCCCTAACTAAAACCGTTATGGAATCACAGTTTGGTAGTATGCTCGGTATGTTTGGTGGAGAAAAAGCACTTGAAACCATGCGTGAGCCATTTACAAACAAACTTAAAGTTGCAGTCGTAACTATAGCAAATAGTGATGCATTTAATGAGCAGATCAAAATACACTTACAAGACTCATCACTTAGCGATGACATGCTCTCATCAATCGAAACAGTAATCGATGCTAGACTTGAAGAGCTAACACCTGTCATGGTAAAAGAGATAGTTCAAACTTTTATGAAAGAGCACTTAGGTTGGCTTGTTGTTTGGGGTGGTTTTTTCGGTGGGCTTATTGGGCTTATTTCTTCTTTTATAATTTAACTTTCAATACGTAAGGGAATTTAATCCCTTACTTTTCTTGACAATCATCATTTTTATTAAAAATTATTCAAATATAATACAACACTAAATTAATACTTGAGTAAATCACTTGAAATACTCATAAAGGAAAAAGAGTGGATGAAAAACCTTATAGAAGTGTAGTGAAGACTATATCTTGGAGAGCAGTTGGTACACTTGATACCGTTATTATTTCTTATATTGTAACTGGAAATCTAAAGATGGCAGCTTCTATTGGTTCTATTGAGCTTGTAACAAAGATGGTTCTGTTTTACTTTCATGAGAGAGCTTGGAACAAAATCAGTTTTGGAAAAGTAAAAGAGATGGAGTATCAGATATGAACCTAGAAAAAATCAAAGCAGAATTAAATCAGAAGAGTACTAAAGAGGTTTTAGAGTACTTTTTAGATGAGTTACATGTAAACATTGCATTGGCTTCAAGTCTTAGTATAGAAGACCAAGTCCTAACAGATATGCTCTATAATATAAAAAAAGATGCAAAAATCTTTACTCTCGATACGGGAAGACTTCCAAAAGAGACTTATGATTTGATAGAGAAGACAAACAACAAATACAAACAGAAAATAAAAGTCTACTTTCCTCAGACTCAAGAGGTTGAAGCCTTAGTCAATGAAAAAGGTATGTTTAGTTTCTACAATTCAGTTGTCGAGAGAAAAGAGTGTTGTTACATAAGAAAAATCGAGCCTCTTAAACGTGCTCTAAAAGGTTTAGATATCTGGATAACAGGTCTAAGAAGAGAACAGTCGCAAACAAGAGAAGAGATGCAACTCATAGAGTGGGACGAGGGTAATAATCTTTTAAAACTAAACCCACTTATAGATTGGAATGAAGAAGATGTTTGGGCGCATATAAAGTATAACAACGTTCCTTACAACAAACTCCATGACAAAGGCTACCCAAGCATCGGTTGTGAGCCATGTAGTAGGGCGGTTGAAGATGGAGCAGACATTAGAAGTGGCAGATGGTGGTGGGAACACCCCGAATCAAAAGAGTGTGGTTTACATGTAAAGGAAAACGTATGAAAAATAGAAATTTAACACATTTAAGAGCGTTAGAAGCTGAATCAATACACATTATGAGAGAGGTTATAAGTGAGTTTGATAACCCAGCTATGCTTTATAGTGTAGGAAAAGATAGTGCGGTGATGTTGCACTTAGCTTTAAAGGCATTTTACCCTTCAAAGTTACCTTTTCCCCTTTTACATGTAGACACTACATGGAAGTTTAAAGA
>CAZHBU010000036.1:0-6750 GCA_964530865.1 uncultured Sulfurospirillum sp. | reverse complement strand
CCAAAAGAGCAACGTCCAGAGCTTTGGAACTTGTATAACTCAAAGGTAAATCAAGGTGAAAGTATACGAGTTTTTCCTCTCTCAAACTGGACTGAGCTCGATATTTGGCAGTATATCTACCTTGAAGGCATACCAATCGTACCACTTTACTTTGCAAAAAAGCGTCCCGTAGTTGTAAAAGATGGAGTTAAAATCATGGTTGATGATGACAGAATGCCTATAGAAGAGGGCGAAGAGATAAAACATGAGAGTGTAAGATTTAGAACACTTGGTTGTTACCCTCTTACTGGTGCGGTTGACTCGACAGCTTCAACTCTACCTGAAATCATCCAAGAGATGCTTTTAACAAAAACAAGTGAAAGACAAGGAAGAGTTATAGATAGCGATAGCTCAGGTTCGATGGAAAAAAAGAAGATGGAAGGATATTTTTAATGAGTGATTTACTTAACACAAACATAGAAGAGTACTTAAAAGTACACGAGAACAAAGAGCTTTTGAGGTTTATCACTTGTGGAAGTGTTGATGATGGAAAAAGTACGCTTATAGGACGACTTTTGTATGATTCAAAGATGATATTTGAAGACCAACTTGCTTCCATAACAAAAGATACTAAAAAGAGTGGAACTACAGGAGAAAAAGTAGACTTAGCACTCTTGGTTGACGGACTTGCAAGTGAAAGAGAACAAGGCATAACTATAGATGTAGCATACAGATACTTTACAACTGAAAAAAGAAAGTTCATCATAGCAGATACTCCAGGGCACGAGCAGTACACAAGAAACATGGCAACAGGAGCTAGTTTGGCAAATCTTGCTATCATCTTGATAGATGCAAGACACGGTATACAGACTCAAACTAAAAGACATAGTTATATAACTTCTCTTTTGGGTATCAAGCATATAGTTGTAGCTATCAACAAAATGGACTTGGTAGATTTTAGTGAAGAGGTGTATGAGAAAATCAAAGCTGATTATCTACACTTTGCAAAAGAGATTGGCATAAGTAGTCCAATTTTCATACCACTAAGTGCACTTGATGGTGACAACATTGTAAATAAAAGTGAAAAAACACCTTGGTACAATGGTGAAGCACTTCTTCATGTATTGGAGCATATAGAGATAACAAATGATACAAACTTTGATGATTTTAGATTTCCTGTTCAGTATGTAAATCGTCCAAACTTGAACTTTAGAGGCTTTAGTGGAACAATAGCGAGTGGAGTTATAGAAGTTGGAGATAAAGTTGTAGCACTGCCTTCAAACAAAAAGTCGACTATAAAGTCCATAGTTACTTATGATGCAGATTTAGATGAGGCTTACGCTCCTATGGCTGTAACTCTCACACTAAATGATGAGATAGACATAAGTAGAGGCGATGTGATAGTAAAAGCGGACAATGTACCTGACATAGCAGACGAGTTTGATGTTCACCTTGTTTGGATGGACGAGAAACCTCTTAGTTTGGGCAACACTTATGAGATAAAAAAAGGCACTAACACTATAAGTGGGTTTTTTGAGGAGATACACTATAAAAAAGATGTCAATACTTTGGAGCATATCAGCGTAGATAGGCTTGAACTTAACGACATAGGCTATGCTAAACTAGTGTTATCTAAAAGAGTTGTTTATGATAGCTATGATATAAATAGAGCTACAGGAAGATTTATAATCATAGAAAAATATACCAACAAAACTGTTGGTGCAGGTATGATAAAACAGAAGACAAAAGGTAAAAAAACCACCCTAAAACATAGTGACTTTGAAATAGAATTTAATTCACTTGTTAGAAAGCATTTCCCTCACTGGGAAGCTAAAGACATCTCTAAAATAGATGATTTTATAATATAGGATTTAAAATGTTGTCAAAAGTAGAACTTTTAAAACAAGAGCGTCCGCCATTAAAAATGATAGAAGATATTTATCTAGAAGCTAATGGCGGAGAGGTTATTGATGAAGAGCATATAGCTCTTTTAAAATGGTATGGTATGTATCCACATGCAAACAAAGACAAGAGTGAAGACAAAGCTTATTATATGAAACGCATTAAGCTAATAGATGGTCGCATGGATAAAAAAGCCTTAGAGATTATGAGTGACATTGCTTTAAAATATGCTCAAGGTTATATTGACTTTACTACTAGACAAAACATACAGTTTCATTATATACAGATAAAAGATTTACCTGCTATTTTTAAAGCATTTGAAAATACAGCTTTAACTTCAAGACTCGCTTCTGGTGATGGTCCTCGCCCTATTGTAAACTGTCCTGTAAGTGGGATAGATAAAGATGATATATATGATGTAAATCCTATTATAAGAGAACTAGATAAGTTTTTTGATAAACACAATGAAGAGTTCTCAAACCTTCCTAGAAAATATAAACTTGGTATTAGTGGTTGTAAGTGCCACTGTATGGGACATGAAATTCAAGATATTGCTTTTACTGCATTTAAAAAAGACGATGAAGTGTTGTTTGATTTGAGTATAGGAGGTGGTTTGGCAAAGTCAAAGCGTATAGCAACTCGTGCAAATAGATATATAAAACCAGAACAAGTAAAAGATGTTGCTGTTGCAGGAGCTGAGCTTTTTCGTGACTTTGGTAATCGAGAAAATAGAAGTAAAGCAAGAGTAAGACACCTTCTTGAAGAGTGGGGTATAGAGAAATTTGTAATAAAACTAGAGGAAAAACTTGAGTTTAATTTAGAAGTTGGAGAAATTGAACCAAATATAACTCCTTATGCACAAAGAGAGCATTTTGGTGTGCATAAATCTTCTACAAAAGGTGAAAGCTACATTGGCTGTGCAACAAATAGAGGAAGAGTAAAAGGGGAGCAGTTCAAAGCACTTTCAGATTTAATAAACAGATATGATGCTGGCGGTATTGCTCTTACAACTACTCAAAATTTTGTAGTTTATGGTGTTAAAGACTTAGTACTAGACAAATTTTTATTAGAGTTAAAAAACATTGGATTTACTCCAAATCCATCTCGTTTTGAAGCACGAACACAGAGTTGTACAGGACTAGGCTTTTGTAAATTTGCAGTTACAGAAACAAAGAATTTTACGAGTTCTCTTATTTCTCATCTTGAAAATAAATTTCCTGATTTTGATAAGCCAATATCTATTGCAGTTTCAGGCTGCCCAAATGGCTGTTCTCACCCTCATATAGTAGATATAGGGTTGATTGGTACAAAAATAAAAACTGAGAAAGGAAGAGTTGAGGGTTATGAAATTCATCTAGGTGGTAATCTTCATGGTGAAAAAGGAAGTAAATTTGCTGAAAAAAATGGCGATAAAATCCCTGCTACTGAGATTTTTGAGTACGTAGAAAACTTAATAAAAGAACGCTTTTGAAATCACTTCCAATTTTACTAAATAATCCAAAAATTCTTCTCATTGGAGGAGGAACAGTTGCCTTACAAAAAGCAACTGTCCTTCTTTCAAATGAGATAGATTTTAGAATCATATCAAAAGAGTATTTGCCTGAATTTAATTTTCTACATGTAAAGAAAAATACAAAAGAGTTCGAGATAGAAGATACCAAAGGTTTTGGCTATGTGGTTGATGCTACTGGAAACAAAGAAGTACAAGCTATTCAAAGAGCAGTTGGACATATAGATAAAACAAAAGCAAAAATAGCGTGTAAAAAACAGTTCTCTCAACTTTATCTTATAGGTTGCGGATTGGGTGATACTGAGCTTTTGACCATTAAAGCCTATAAAGCTATGCAAGTGGTTGACATCGCACTCTATGACCATCTCATAACAGATGAGATTTTAGAACTTTTACCTCCACATGTAAAGAGAGTTTTTGTAGGAAAAAAGAAAGGAGCTCACTCAAAAAGCCAAGAGGAGATAAATGAGCTGATTTTATCTTATGTAAAGCAAGGTTTTAAAGTAGCTAGACTTAAAAGTGGTGATCCTTACATCTTTGGACGTGGAGCAGAAGAGGCAAAAGAAATTATAGAAAATGGCTATAGAGTTGAAGTTATAAACGGACTCTCTTCAAGCATAGCAGGTGTTGCAGAAGCTGGAATCCCCGTAACTGCTAGAGGCTATGCAACAAACTTTTCAGTTGTTTCTGCACACCTAAAAGGCTCACTTATAAATCTTGATTGGATTGAGTTTTTAAATATAAAAAACCATACAACTGTTGTGCTTATGGGGCTTAGTCTATGTAAAAATATACAAATAGAAGCTATAAAAATAGGTATTAGCAAAGATATAGAAGTAGCAATAATCTCAAATGCTTCAAGAGTAAATCAAAAAGTAAAAGTGACTACTTTGGAGACTTTACACGTAGACTCTTTAGATATGGTTAGCCCTGCTGTACTTGTATTTGGTAGAGTTGTAGGTTTAGCTAGTATTTTAGGTTGATTTTATGTATAATATTTTAAAAATATAAGGTAAAGTTATGTCATATTTTAAAAAAGTATTTATATTTGTTCTTTTTTCTTTAACTATTTCTCAAGCTTCTACTGTTGAGTTATTTAACTCTTTAGGTTATTCAAAAGGCTATGCTTCAGGTCTTGAAAAAGCAAAAAGAGAGAATAAAGCATTGATGTTGGTTATTAGTGAAAAGACTTGTCCATGGTGTCGTAAACTTGAACAACAGGTCTTAAAAAGAAACAATATCAACGAACAAGTTCAAAAGGATTTTGTAGGAGTTGGAATAGAAAAAAACGATGACGTTTATCCTGAAAAATTCTCTCCAAAAGTTGTTCCAACTGTTGTATTTGTAAATCCACATGATGAGAGTGTGATTTTTAAATCTTATGGTTATAAACCTAAAAGAGAGTTCGCCATTTTACTTGAAGAGGTTGCAGAAGAGTACCAAAAGGCTCTAAAATGAGAAAAATCATAATTGCTCTTGTTCTTTCAACTCTCTGTTTTGCGGTCACCCCTTTCTCTCTTGAAGGTTTAAAAGAGATCAACCTTATTGTGGCAGACAAAGGTAAAGTTCTTAAAAAAGAGACTCTAGTGAAGATAAGAAAAGCTACCATACTAAAGCTTCAAGAAATGGAAATTAAAACTGAGACTAACAAGTTTTCAAATCTAATTATCAAAATAGATGCTCATAAAGTAGGAAAAAAGTTTGCTGTTAATGTTGCTTTTTTTATAATTGAAAGTGTTAATCCAATACGAGAGAAAGAGCTTGAAAATGTAGGTATAACTTATAGTCAAAATGATTTTTTTATAGCTGATGATTTAGATGAAGAAGTATACGAATCGGCTGTTGATTTTTTACTTTATACTTTTGAAGATCAGTTCACTGAAGAAAACTAAAATAAAAACTCAATTATTCTGTTTTCAAGCCAATATATTGGTTTGAAAACTGTTCCACTTACAAAGCCAACATGCCCACCATGTTGATGTACTTCAAGCCTTATACTATGTGAGAGTTCATCTTTTTTGGGCAGAATCTCTTTTGTCATAAAAGGGTCATCCAAAGCATGAATAATCAATGTTTTAGTTCTTATCTTTTTTAGATACTGTTTTGAAGATGAAAGTTTATAGTACTCTTTTGCTGTGTCAAAACCATGTATTTTAGAAGTATATGCATCATCAAATTCCCATAGTGTTTTTATCTTTTTTATATCATCTTTTTTCAGATTGATTAGTTTTTGCATTGGATGATAATCATACTTTACATGTAGAGAGTTTTTTAAGTGTTTGAGTAAGTGTTTTTGATAGACTTGAGCAAAGCCACTGTTCATAGTGTTTGCACTAATATCAAGTTGCATAGGTGCTGAAATAGACACGGCAGAAGTCAAAAGTGATTTGTCTCCACATTCACCTAGAAGTTTTAAAAGCATATTTCCACCTAAAGAGTGGCCAATAGCATGAAGATGGTTATTTGGGTAGCTTACATGTAGATGCTCTATCCAAGCTTTTGCATCGGCAGTATCTCCACTGTGATAAGCTCTAGGTTTATTGTTTACTCTTCCAGAACAGCCTCTAAAGTGCATTAAAACCGAACTTATTCCCACTTCTTTTAGTGCTTTCATAATGCCTTGTATATATGGTGATTTGTATGAACCTTCAAGTCCATGAAAAAGTATAACTATTGGTTCATTATTTAAAGGCTTTTTTTCACACCAAAAACAATCTACAAAATCACCATCATCAAGCTTGAACTCTTCTATTTCAAATGCGTGATTAATCGACTTTCTAAAAAAAGCTGGGTAAAGTGTTTGTAGATGCCTATTTTTAAGCCCAAATGCTGGTTTAAAGTTTTTCATAAACTACTTTAAAAGGTTCTGTATATCACTTCTAATTGTCTCAGGAGCACTTGAAGGAGCATAGCGTTTGACTATATTTCCATCACGGTCAACCAAGAATTTTGTAAAATTCCACTTAATTCCCTCTGTCCATAAAAACCCTTTTTTTTCGCCTTTTAGAAACTTGTAGAGCGGATTCGCATCGGCTCCATTTACTGTTGTTTTTGCAAACATATCAAAAGTAACATTGTACGTGTTTTGGCAAAACTTCTTAATCTCTTTGTTTGAGCCTTTCTCTTGTTGATTAAACTCATTGGTTGGAAAACCTAGTACTCTAAGACCATCTTTTTTAAACTCTTTATATAGGCTTTGAAAACCTGCATATTGCGGAGTCATACCACAAGTACTTGCAACATTTACTATAAGCAAAACCTTGTTTTTATACTGCTCCATTGAAATATCTTTGCCATCTATATTTTTAACTTTGAAATCATAAATCATCATAATTCTATCCTTTTGCAATATTTTATCA
>CAZHBU010000035.1:0-22494 GCA_964530865.1 uncultured Sulfurospirillum sp. | reverse complement strand
CATTGCCCCAACATATGACAAAGCAAATAGAGTTTTAAGTATGGGCATAGATATACAATGGCGTAAACGTGCTTGTGATGAGACCTATAGCAGATATACAAATAATATAGATTTGATAGTAGATGTCGCTTGTGGAACTGGCGATATGATGGATTATTGGGAAAAGCAAGCCAATAAAAGCGGTCGTAAGATTGGTAAACTTTTAGGAGTAGATCCTAGTGAGGGGATGGTTGGTGTAGGAAAAGAGAAGTTTCCAAACTTTGAGTTTCTCATCAGTGATGCGACCAATATTCCTCTTGAAGATAAGAGTGCAGATATACTGAGTATCTCTTATGGCATTCGTAATGTTGTTGAGAGAACTAAAGCTTTCCAAGAGTTTGCAAGAGTTATTAAAACAGATGGTTATGTAGTTATCTTAGAGTTTACAAAAGATGATAAAAAAGGTCTTCTTTTTGGTATAAAAGACTTTTATATGAACAAAATCATACCAAAATTAGGTGGATTTATCTCCAAAAATAGAGAGGCTTATGAGTATCTACCAAATTCAATAGAGGGATTTTTAACTTCTGAAATGTTACAAAAAGAGCTTGATGATGCAGGTTTTACAACAGAGTTTGTTAAAAGTTTTTCAATGGACATTTCAACACTGGTAATTGCTAAAAAGAGATGAGTTTAAGTGTAAGCACCCTAAACAATCAGATAAAATCTCTTTTAGAGACAACTTTTTTACATGTAAGTGTCGAGGGAGAAGTTTCTCGCATAACTTATCACGGATCAGGACATCTCTACTTTACGTTAAAAGATGAAAACTCTTCAATAAGTTGTGTTATGTTTCGTGGCAATAACATGAAGATGAAGTTTCGTTTAGAAGAGGGTATGGCAGTTGTTCTTCATGGCTCTGTGAGTGTTTATGCTCCAAGAGGAAACTACCAAATAAATTGTACTCGTATTGAGCCAGCAGGTGAGGGTGCATTGGCTCTTGCTTATGAACAGTTAAAAAAGACTCTACATGTAAAGGGTTATTTTGAAAACAAAAAGTCTATCCCTAAAGCTGTAAATCACATCGCAATAGTTACAAGTGCAACAGGTGCAGCTTTGCAAGATATGCTTAGAGTCGCCTCAAAACGTTGGTCTCTTGTGAAAATCACACTAGTAGATACTGTTGTACAAGGTGAGGGTTGTGAAAATAGCATAGCTTCAAGTATTCAACAAGCAGATTCTTTACATGTAGATGTTATTGTTGTTAGCCGTGGTGGTGGAAGTATGGAAGATTTATGGGGCTTTAACGAAGAAATTGTAGCTGATGCAATTCACTTTGCGAATACTCCTATAGTTAGTGCAGTAGGGCATGAAATAGACTATGTGATAAGTGATTTTGTGGCAGATTTAAGAGCACCAACACCAAGTGCAGCGATGGAGATGGTACTACCAGATAGTGCAGAGATGCTTATGAGATTAGATGAGATGCAAGAGAGATGCAGTAGTCATATGAAACGTATTTTATATACTAAAAGTGAAGCATTAAATAGCATAAATCAAATGTTTAAATCTCACTCATATGAAGCAAAGATTGATTTTCAGGTAAAAGAAATTGATTTTATGAAAAGAAAATTTTCTCAATTATTTGCATCAAAACTACAAGAATATTTAAATAGAGTAGAATTTTTACAGAGTGATTTTTTGTTTGCAACAAAAAACTTTCTTCATTTAAAAAGTGAATCATTGTTGCAATTAAGTTCAAATTTTATGGCTAGCGATCCTAGTAAAGGGCTAAAAAATGGGTATGCTCAGATAGTTAAAGGTGATGAAGTTGTTTCGTTAGAGTCTTTACATGTAGAGGACATTTTTGAGCTTCAAACTTCCAAAAGCATTATTAAAGCGAAAGTTTTAAATAAAAAATTAAATTAGAAGAGATTATGAAAAACCATGAAATTTTAAATATATTATCAGATAAAAAAGTTCTTTGTGCAGATGATGAAGAGGGAATTTTAAGTAATATTGTTGAAATACTTGAAATGTTCTTTCAAAAAGTTGTTGGTGTAAGTGATGGAAAAAAAGCACTAGAAGAGCTAGAATGTAACTCTTATGATGTTTTATTATTCGATATTTGTATGCCAAATATGGATGGACTAGAAGCTATTAGTGAAATAAGAAAGGTAAATTCAAAAATACCAATAATAGTACTATCAGCTCATACTGAACATGAGTACCTTTGGAGAGCGATAGAGCTTAAAATTACAAAATTTCTTACTAAGCCATTTGAGAAAGATATACTTTTAGAAGCATTGGAAAATGTCTCTTTAGAGCTAGTTGACAATAATATTCTTAAAGATATAACCACTACATGTAGATATGACTTTTGCAAAAAAAGAGTTATAAAAGATGGAAAAATCATAAATTTATCTAAGAGTGAAAGTAGGCTTATAGAATTTTTTCTAAAAAATAAAAATCAGGTATTGTCTTACGATCAAATTCTTGATTATTTATGGGAATTTGAAAAGCCTACAAAAGAAGCAATTAAGTCAATAGTTAAAGAGTTGAGAAAAAAAGTTGATTCAAATATAGTTAAAAATGTGTACGGTATAGGGTATATCTGTGAAATATAAATTTAAAATTATTATTGGTTTTTTTGTACTCCTTTATACTATAGTAACACTTCTATTTTTTAACTTCTATAAAGAGTTAGCTATAAAAGATACAAAACAAGAAGCAATATCAATTCTTTATACGATAAACTCTATAAGGAGCTACATAGATAAGGTGCAAAGACCAGTTCTTTATGAGCTTATGGCTACTAATGAAGCTAAAGATCTATTTGACCCAAGGGTGCACTCTTCGTCTTTTATAACTCAATATATCTATGATAAACAGTTTGAAGATAAACACATAAAATATCGATACAAGTTAGTCTCAACAAATCCTACAAATCCAATTCATAAAGCAAATAAATTTGAAACAGAAATCTTAGAGCAATTTAAAAATGGAGACAAAAAAGAGTATTTTTCTATCATAAATGAAGGCTCGGAAACATATTTTTATATTGCAATTCCTACAAGTAAAAATAAGGCATCTTGCTTGAAATGCCATGGTAATCCAAGTTTGGCACCTAAGAGAATGGTTGAAATGTATGGTAAATCTTCTGGATACAATGAAAGGGTCGGTGATTTAAGAGCTATGATATCTCTAAAAATTCCAGTTGTAAGTATACTTTCTTATCATCTACCAGAGTTTATTACTGGTGGAATTGCGATGTTTTTGGTTTTTGTAATTTTTATTGTACTCATATATGCAATTTACAAAAAAGATATGAATATAAGTGAAAAAAAAGATAAACTTTTTACGCATCAAAATAGATTGGCTGTTATGGGTGGTATGATAGGAAATATCTCTCATCAATGGAAACAACCACTTACCCAACTCTCTTATGTTCTTATGAACATAGAATTAAAGTATGAAAATGACAAGCTGACAAAAAAGATATTAAATAAAAAAGTGAGAGAGGCAAATGAGCAGATTTCTTACATGTCTCAAACAGTAAATGATTTTAAAGATTTTTTCTCACCATTTAAAAAAACAGATGACTATAGTATTGAAGATATTATACATAAATCAAAGCGTCTTCTTCAGGCTTCTTTAGAAAAAAATAAAATAGACGTAAAAATAGATATAAAAAATAGGTTTCTTTTTACTGGCTGTGAAAATGAAATAGTGCAAGTGCTTTTAAATATCATCAATAATGCAAAAGATTCTTTTATCTCAAATAATATAGAAAATAGAGTTATTAATATAATAACATATGTAAAATCAAAGAAAAAAATTATAGAAATCATAAATAATGCTGGAAATATAGATGAAAAAGTAAAAACAAAAATTTTTGAACCATACTTTAGCACAAAAGATTTAAGTCTCTCTAGTGGCATAGGTCTTTACATTTGTAAAGTTATAATCGAAAACTACAATGGAGTTATAGACGTTGAAAATATTGATGATAAAGTAATCTTCAAAATAATTTTTGACGAAAAATAAATTCCCTTATTTTTTACTATTCCCCCCTTTCTCCCCTTTTTAATTGCTAAACTTTTGTTAAGTTTTGGTTTGACTTGGTAATAAATCAAAGCTATATCCCAAAAAGGAGGAATTATGAAGCAGTTAAGCAGAAAGCTTGTGCTTGGGTTACTATTAGGTTTGAGTACTGTGGCTACAGTTGCGCTTGCCTCAGGCGGAGGAGGAGACGGCAAACATATAACAATGAGTAAAGATGCTCTAAAAGTTATTGCCCATCCAGATGGAACAATGAAATCAAGAGGTGTTTACTCTCTACAAGATGCTATTGTTACAGAAAAAGAGAGGTACGATTGGATATTTAAAAACCATCCTATCTTCAAAACATATTTGCCTAAAGGTAAAATAGTTGGAAAAATGAGAGCTACGGATCGTGGGTATGAGTTTGCTCATTCAGGAAATGGAAACAAGTTTGAGAAGTACAGTAAAAGAAAAGGTATAACTTCTACTATGTATCGTCTTCCAACACAAGATCCATTGATTTTTCCAAATAAATTCATTGGGCCAAATAAGTGTGGAGAGTGTCATGCTGCACAGTATGAAAAGTGGAGTAGTTCAAGACACTCATCTACGGTAAGGTTCCCAGGAGAGCATCCAGAAGTTAGCAATAACTTAAAAGCTTCAGTATTCGGCAAAAATACGGCTTCAATACTTCCAAAAGGACTTAACCCTGAGAGTATCTATTGTACAATAGGGCATCTTAGAACGAAGTTAGGATACTTTGACAAATATCTTCTTCGTGGTACTTACCACATAGTTGGCGGTGTTTTAGATGATGGCACAGGTAAAGTTGTTGCTGGTTCAAATCAGTTTCAAAGAACATGGGCAAATGACTTAACTCCAGCTGTTGCGAAGAAAATTAGAAAGTATATCCCTGATTTTCCTGTTAAGCTTAGTGAGTATGGAGACAATACAGGTTACGTAAGAGGTTTAGCTTCATACGCAGCTAGATATAAGAAGTCTTTTCAAGTTCAAGCAGCTTCGTCTTATTGTCAAGTTTGTCATCCATGGAAGTTTGACTACCAAAGTAAAAAAGAGTTTTATGCAGATCTAGGAAATGCAAAAAAACTTCAAAGTCATGCTATTTCTAAAGGTATCTCTTGTGAAGAGTGTCATGGAGCTGGTGGTCACTTAAAAGGTGGCGAAGGTCTAATGACATCAAATTGTGAAAGATGTCATCAGAGATTTAGTTTTAGACCGTTTTTAGCAGATAAATTTAGAAAATCTAAAAACCCTGAACTAAAGAGAAGATCAGCAGAACTTGGTTTAACTTCTAAGTTTAAATCAGCAGGTCCTGGATGTGGTACTGAAGGAAGTCAATCTTACTTTACAGCTCACTACGATGCTGGTATGAGATGTACTACTTGTCATGATCCTCATGATGTAACAGGTTATGTTAAGACTACAACTGCTAAAAAAGGTGGAGTTTATCAAGATACTGGAGACTATTTAAGTTCTTTTTATACAAAACCAGCTATTAGAAAAAGTTGTGCATCTTGTCATAAAGAAGCAGCTTATATAGCTAAGAATACTAAAGATACTCACTCAACTGTTAGATGTGTGGCTTGTCATATGCCTTATACAATGAGTTGTGAGAATTTTTATGCTATTCAGTATCAAGATCACGCGGGCTTTGATACACAAAGAAGATCTCATGTATGGAAAATAGATGTTGATCCAAAAAGAAAGACTCTAAATCCACCTCCAGGTGCTCCAAGAGTTCAGCAAGTTCCTAAGAAATATAAAAACTGGTATATCGCAAAAGATAAAAAAGGTCATAACTACATAGATCTTATGTGGGCATGTGCTAAAACATCTTGGGCTGATAAAGATATAGAGGACAATAAAGGATGTCATAGCGTTGTTCAATCTACTCTTAAAAAGACACTTCATTTTGAAGATCAACAGAGAGTTTATGATGAAGTTATGGGATGGCAAAAACCTATAAAATCTCTATACAAGAAAGTTAATGTATCTGTAAAAGGTATTTACGAGCTTCTTGAGATTACAAAGCTTAGTGTAGAAGATAAATCAAGAGTTAATGAGTTAGTAGAAAAAGCTCAAACTACACTAGATTTGATCAAGAAAGATGGTTCATGGGGTGTGCATGGATTTAAATACACAAAACGTAGAATGGAAGCTGCTCTCTCTTATGTTGAGATGGCTGAAAATATTTTACAAAAAGCATCTGATTAGATAATTCAACAACGTTGAGTTACTGACTAAGGGCTACATGTAAAAGTGTAGCCCAACATTTAATAGAAGGATTTTTGATGAAAGTATATATGTTGACCTCTTTGCTTGTCTTGTCACTAGGAGTAAGTGGTCTTGCTTCAGATATAAAAGCAGATGTGCAAAAAGAGTCTTATGCCATTGGTGCATCTACAGGAAATTATGTTTTAAATCAAATTATACGGCAAAAAGAGATAGGAATAAAAACAGATGTAAATGAAGCTATAAAAGGCTTTAATGATGCCTTAAAAGGTAAGTTAAAACTAAATGATGATGAGATAATCACATATTTAAATTTGAGAGTAGATAATTTAAATAAATTAAAAAAAGAAAAGCTTGCTAGTGTAAAAAAGCAAAACCTTGAAAAAGGTGAAAAGTATCTTGTAAAAAACAAGAAAAGAAAAGGCGTAAGTCAGGCGAAATCAGGGCTTCAATATGAGGTTTTGAAAAAAGGAAAAGGTAAAAGTGTAAAGCTAGAGAGTATAGTCGTTATAAACTATAAGGCAAAGCTTATTGATGGCACTGTTTTTGATGATACATATAAGAGAAAATCACCAGCTCATCTTTCAATGGTAAATATTGTAGATGGTTTAAAAGAGGGCTTAATGATGATGAAAGAGGGTTCAAAGTATATACTTACTATCCCTTCAAAGTTGGCCTATGGTGAAGATGGTTTAGAAAATATACCTCCAAATTCAGTAGTTATTTTTGAATTAGAGTTAGTAAAAGTTATTGCACCAGCTGAGTTTCAAAAAATGATACATAAAAAAGCAGATATAAAAATACAGAGTAAAGACAATAAAAAGGGGCTTAAAAAACCAATAAAAAAATAGGTTTTAAGGAGAGTATATATTTGTCTTGGAGGATAAAATGAGTAGTGAAGGAAGAAGAAATTTTATAAAGAGCATTGGGTTAGGTTCTTTAGTTTTGTCGGTAGGTAGTTATGGTGTTACATCTAATGTATCCAATAAAAAAAGATATGCGATGATTTTTGATCAAAACAAATGTGTTGGTTGTACTGATTGTGAAATAGCCTGTAAAGAGGTAAATCATGTACCACATGACCAGTTTCGCATGTTTATTCAAGATAAGACTGATTCTAGCAAACCAAGAGAGAGAAGAATGGTAAGAGTCTCTTGTCAGCAATGTGAAGATGCACCATGCGTAAGTGTGTGCCCTTCAAAAGCATGTCATAGAGACAGTATAACCAATATTGTGACGATGAATGGTGATGATTGTATTGCTTGTAAGTACTGTATAGTTGCATGTCCTTATGATGTTAGATTTATCAATGAAGAGACTAGAGCAGCTGAAAATTGTAATTTTTGTGCTGATACAAATTTAAAAGATGGAAAAAATCCAGGTTGTGTGGAGGCTTGTAAGTATGAGGCTTTAGTATTTGGAGATTTGAATGATAAAAAAGAGAAAATCAACAAAATATTGAAGATAAAAGACTCTTTGAGAATGAAGCCAGAGTTTGGAACAAAACCAAGTCTGAGGTATATCCCAGCAGTAAGATTAGGAGTTTAAGATGAATAGTGATATTAATTTTACAGTAGGATTTTCTCATGGTGTTGAGTGGGGGTGGCCAATAGCAGTATACCTACTTTTGGCAGGTATTTCAGGTGGAGCAATGATAGTTTCTTTGATGATAAGAACATATAAAGGGCAAAAAGACAATACGCCTTTATTGAAAGCTTCATCATTAGTTGCTTTTATAACTATTGCTTTTGGTATGGTTTTTTTGGTGGGAGATTTAGAAAAACCACTCTATTTTTGGAAGATTTTGATTAATTACAATTTTAAATCAGTTATGTCTATAGGTGTTATAGCGATTTCATTTTATATTCCTCTAACGATGCTAATGTGTGTTTATGCATTTGAGGATGAGATTAAAAAGTATTTTCCTTTTTTATCATTCTTTATAAAATTATTAAAATATATTAGACCTCAAATGGAGTTTCTAACTCTTGTTTTTGCAGTAATTATATGTGCTTATACAGGTTTTTTAATCTCTGTGTTAGTAAGATTTCCTATCTTGAACACTGCGATTTTACCAGCATTATTTGTTGTTTCTGGACTTTCAGCTGGAAATTCAGCAAGTGGATTTGTAGCACTTAGATTTTTTAAAGAGGATTTACACTCTGATGATATGAAAACAATTCATAAAATTGAGTGGCCTATCATGGCTACGGAAATCATGTTTTTGTTTATGCTTTATATATCTTTACTCGTTGGAAGTGAGTTTCAAAAATCTGCCTTGGAAGCTTTTTCAAGTGGAGTTTGGGCAAATCTTTTTTGGTTTGGAGTAGTTGGAATAGGGTTTGTATTACCATTTGTATTAAATTTTTTACTTGGTAAAAAAGTAGCACATACAAGAGGAGCTTTTTACATATCTTGTTTAGCTGGGGTGTTAGGTGTTTTTTGTTTGAGGATGTTCATACTTTATGCAGGACAGACTTTTGGAGTATAAGTAAGCCCTCCAAGTTTTCTTGGAGGAGTTTTTATAAAAAGGGTTAAAGTGAAAGTGTTTAATGTGCTATTTTCATACTATTTTGTAATTTTTTTGTTAGCAGTTTTAGGCATTGGAGCTGGAGTTGCAACTTTTTTAGAAAGTATTTATGATATACAAACAGCTAGAGTAGTTGTTTATGATTCAACTTGGTATGAAGTAGTTATGGCTTTGATAGCTATATCTTTGCTTGGAATTATATATAAAAGAAAAATGTATAAAAAGATAGGTATATTTTTGTTTCATATGGCTTTCATTATAATTTTATTGGGTGCTGGATTAACTAGATACCTTGGAGAAGAAGGTGTGATACACATACGAGAAGGTATGAGTGACAATCAAATGATAACAACTAAATCATATCTTCAAATACAGATAAAAGACAATATTTTAGATAGAGAACTTGAGCTTTCCCAAGTAGGAAACAACTATTTTAAATTTAAATTTAATATAGATAAAATATCTTTACATGTAGAGTTTTTGGAGTACTTACCAAAACATAAGAGTGGCTTGGATAGATTAAAAATAAAAGTGATTTTAAATGATAAAGAAGAGAAAATAGTAGAGATAGATGGTGGACGTGGTTGGGTTCAAACACCAGTAGAAGTTACTTTTGAAAACACTTCACTACTTGTTGCTTGGGGTTCAAAACTAAAAGATTTACCTTTTAAAATAGAGTTAAAAGATTTTAAACTTCAAAGATATGCAGGTTCAAAAAGTCCTTCATCTTATGAAAGCGATATAGTTTTAGTAGATAAAAAGGAAAAGCTTTACTATACAATTTTTATGAATCATCCTTTAACATATAAAGGGTATAAGTTTTTTCAATCATCATACGATAAAGATGAGCTAGGGACTATTTTAGAAGTCAATAAAGACCCTGGTAAGTGGCCTACATATTTTGGATATTTTCTGCTTACATTAGGATTGATTTTGAATTTTTTTGATAAAAAAAGTAGATTTAAAAAGCTAAGAAAGTTTTTGAAGAATGCAAATATATCTTTGTTACTTGTACTATTTGCTACCTTTTCAACTCCGATGTTTGCTTCAAATGTGGATTTTCTTGAAAATTTTGGACGAAATTCATTAATGCATTCAAAAGAGTTTTCAAAACTTCTTATTCAAGATTTAGGAGGAAGAGTTAAGCCTTTAAATTCAGAAGCTTTAGATTTAGTAAATAAGATAACTGGTAAAAGTTCATTGTATGGATTGAACTCTGAACAGATTGTTTTAGGGATGTTGATTGAACCAAAAAGATGGCAAAAGATCGAGATGATTAAAATAAAAAACATAGATATAAAAAAGCATCTAAAATTACCATTGGATAGAAAGTATGTATCATTCTCGCAAATGTTTGATGAGGCTGGTTACTATAAACTAGCAAAACTAGTCGATAATGCAAATCGAAAAGCAGAATCAAAAAGAGGTACACTGGAAAAAGATTTGATAAAACTTGATGAGAGGCTAAATGTAGCATACCTCACATACAAAGGTCTATTTTTTAGATTTATCCCTCTTTTGAGTAGTGAAAACAATCAGTGGTTAGATTTAAATGATGCAATGAAAAATCCAAATATATCAGACTCAACTAAAGATATAATTTACAATTACTTAGATGAAGTAGAACAGGCATTTAGTACAAATGATTGGAAAAAAGCAAACTCTTTATTGGATTGGATAAAACAAAATCAGATTAAAAATAGTGCGGATATACTCCCAAGTGATACACAAATAGGGATAGAGATCTTTTACAATAAAATCTTTATTTTTAAAAAGCTATTCATCTACTATTTTATACTTGGCTTTGTTGCTTTGGGTGTTTCGTTGATTTCTATATTTTTAGATAAAAAAAGTAAAAAAATAGAAACTTCCATTTTGTACTTATTTGCTTTAGGTTTGGTGGCTCATACAATAGGGTTAGCTATTAGGTGGTATATTTCAGGGCATGCTCCTTGGAGTGACTCTTATGAGTCTTTGGTTTACATTGCATGGTCTTCTATCTTTGCTGGTATTGTTGTGTTTAGAAAATCTACTTTAGCATTAGCTACGTCTTCTTTGCTAGCTGGCGTTATTATGCTAGTGGCACATTTGAGTTTTATAAATCCTCAAGTTACAAATTTAGTACCAGTTTTAAAATCTTATTGGCTTAGTATTCATGTCTCAGTTATAACAGCAAGCTATGGATTTCTAGGACTTAGTTTTATGCTAGGTTTTATGAGTTTAGCGCTTATGGTATTTAAAAGTAAAACAAATGAAACTAAGATAAACAACCAAATAAGATACCTAAGTGCAATCAATGAAATCAGTTTGATTATTGGTCTTTCCATGTTAGCAGTTGGAAATTTCTTTGGAGGAATTTGGGCAAATGAATCATGGGGAAGATACTGGGGTTGGGACCCTAAAGAGACTTGGGCTTTTGTGAGTATAGTTGTCTATACGATAGTATTACATCTAAGATTTATACCAAGACTAAACAGTATATACACTCTTTGTGTTGCTTCTGTATTTGCATTTGCATCTATTATTATGACCTATTTTGGAGTCAATTTTTACCTAACAGGGATGCACTCTTATGCTTCAAGTGAAGGGAGTCCTAGTGTACCGGTTTTTGTTTATTATGTTCTTGTGGTCATCGTTGGAGTTACTGTTTTGGCCTATAGAAAAAAAGATGTAAAAAATATTTAGGAGTTAGTTATGATGGATTATTATTTGTATATATTGGTTTTTCATGTTATGGCAATGATGTCATGGATGGCAGTTATGTTTTACCTTCCAAGATTGTATGTGTATCATGTTGAGCATATAGATAAAAAAGAGTTTGTAGAGGTAGTCAAAATTCAAGAGTATAAACTCTATAAGTATATTGGGTTACCATCTTTTTGGGGTACAGTTGTTAGTGGAGCTTTGTTACTTTTCGCAAATGAGTATCTGCTTCAGGAGAGCTGGATGCATCTAAAACTATTTGTTTTAGTTTTACTTACTTTTTATAGTTTTAGTATGGAATATTATAGAGTAAAGCTTCTTAAAGGTGAATGCAAAAAGAATGGACATTTTTTTAGAGCCTATAATGAAGTTCCAACTCTACTCTCTTTATTGATAGTCGGTTATGTTGTTACAAAAGATATAATTCCTATTTATTCAGCAGTGGTTATCGTAAGCTTTGGTTTTATTATATATAAAATAGCAACTCTTAAGAGCAAATAATGTCAAGTTTTTTGAATCAAAGTATCATTACATATGGAACCAATAAACTAAGAAAAGGGATGCACAAAAACTTAAAAATTGAGCATTTAAAAGAGCCAGTAGAGTTTGATTTTGACAAAAATAGAAACTATTTTTTATATATTCATGTTCCTTTTTGTAATGAGTTTTGTACATTTTGTTCTTTTCACAAGTTTAAGTATGAGAACTCTACATGTAAAGAGTATTTTGGTCTATTAAGGCGTGAGCTAAAAATTGCAAAAGATAAAGGTTTTAGTTTTGATACTCTCTACATAGGCGGTGGTACTCCATTGATAGATAGTGATGAGCTTTTAAAGACTTTAGAGTTTGCAAAAGAGCTTTTTAATATAAAAGAGATTTCGTGTGAGAGTTCACCAAATCATATAGAGCCTAAAGTGATTGAGAAGTTAAGAGGCGTAGTAGATAGATTGTCGATTGGGATTCAGACATTTGATGATGAAATATTGAGAAAAATTGGAAGATTTGATAGATATGGTGCATCTGAAGTTTTGCAACAAAGAGTATCTGAGATAGTTGGGATTTTACCTATAGTTAGTTTAGATCTGATTTTTAATATGCCCAATCAGAAATGTAGTACACTTTTGGAAGATTTGAGGATTGCAAAAAGTTTAAATGTTGAACAAATTACAACATATCCACTTATGCAATCAAATCTTTTAAATCAATCTATATTTGAGAGTTTTAAAACAATATCAAAATCAAAAGAGTTTGAGTTTTACAAATTGATTAAAAATGAGTTAAAAGAGTATAGCATGAATAATGCTTGGTCATTTTCTAAAAACAAGACATCACTTAGTGACGAGTACACAGTCAACAGAAGTGAATATATAGGCATAGGAAGTGGAGCATTTTCTTATATAAATAATCAACTATTTGTTAACTCTTATGATTTAAAAACACATAAAAGCTTGATTGAATCAGGAGTAAATAGTATTGTTGCTAAAACTTCAAAATTTACTCTGAAAAGAAGTACAGAGTATCATTTTTTACTTACTCTTTTTGGAGGATGTATAGATATTGCAAAGTTTAATGAAACTTTTAGAGTTTCACTCATGGATAATCTAAGATTTGAGATTTTTGCATTGAAGCTTTGTGGTGCAATAGAGATCAGAAATGATATAATTTTCCCAACTCAGTTTGGAGAGTTTTTAAGTTTAGTTTTGATGAAAGAGTTTTATATGGGTATGGATAGAGTAAGACAAACTCTAAGAGATGATTTTTTATAAGGAGGATATTTTGAAGAAAATTTTGATTTTAGTGGGGTTAGCAATTAGCTCCCTTTTTAGTGATGTATTGCAAGATGCTGATAAGTTATATAGTAACAAAAGTTTTAAAGAGGCTGTAAAAGTTTATGAAAAAGCATGTGATGCAAACCTGTCTAAAGGCTGCTATAGACTTGCCTTTATGTACGAAAACAAACAAAAAGTAAAGCAAGATTTTAAAAAAGCTTTTGACTTATATGAAAAGTCTTGTAAACTTGGAAGTGCAAAAGGGTGTTATAAGATTGCTGCTTGTTATGATGTAGGTGGGATTTTAAAAGTAAATAAAGATTTTAAAAAAGCTGAAAATTACTATAAAAAATCATGCGATGGTGGATTTGGATTAGCTTGTTATAACCTTGGAAGTTTGTACCAATACTCTTTAGATGTAGATAAAAATGAAAATAATATGGAAAAATCTTATAAAGAGGCATGTCAAGAAGGAGCAGTATTAGGGTGCTACAAGTTAGCACATTTTTATGAATCTAAAACTGATATTCAAAAAGCAAAAAAGTGGTTTAAAATAGGTTGTGATAAAGAGGACACCCAAGCATGTTTTAGATTAGTTGACATATATATAAAAGAGCTATCAAATCTAGAACCAAAAAGTTTTAAAAAAGAGTTTAAAAGTTACAAAAAAAGATGCGATAGTGCGGACACTATGGGTTGCTATAAGTTAGCGGCAATGTACTCAACTGGACGAGGGGTAAAACAGAGCTATAAAAATGCAAAAGATGTTTTTATAGAGAGTTGCAATATGGGCGATAACGCATCTTGCATAGAAGGTCTAATGATGATTGAATCTGGTTTTTAAAGGAAAAGAGATGAAAAAAATATATATATTACTAATGGCAACTTGTATGCTTTTGAATGCTGGTTATATCAAAGAGAGTGTAGAAGCTCATAAAAAAGGCGACCACAAAAAAGTTGCCAATATTTATCAAAAAGCTTGTGATGATGGAAAAGCTTCTGCTTGTTACAATCTAGGCATTTTATATATGGGTTCAAAGGGCATTAAAAAAGATACGAAAAAAGCATTGAAGTTTTATAAAGAAGCTTGTGATGCAGATTTTGTCTCTGCTTGTTACAATTTAGCTTTGGTCTATTCTGTTGGTGACGTTGTTAAAAAAGATATGAAAAAAGCTATAAAACTTTACAAAAAAGCATGTGACAAAAATGATGGTTCAGCTTGTAACAACCTAGGAATGCTTTTTAAAGCAGATAAAGATTATAAAAAAGCAGTTGATTACTATAGGATGTCATGTAGTAGTTTTGATGATGTAGGTTGTAGTAACCTTGCCTTTATGTATGCAAATGGCGATGGTGTTAAGAAAAACTATAAAGAGGCATTAAAGCTTTATGAAAAAGCTTGTAAAAGAGGTGTAGGTATGGCTTGTAGTAATCTTGGAACAATGCACGAAAATGCAAATGGAACTGGAAAAGATTATAAAAAAGCGTCTGTGCTATACAAGAAGGCATGTGATGCTAAGTATGCAAGAGGATGTAATAATCTAGGTATACTACATGTAAAAGGTAAAGTGGCAAAAAAAATAGATTTAAAAAAGGCAAAAGAGTTGTTTAAAAAGGCATGTGATTTGGGCTTTAAACTTGGGTGTGAAAACTTAAAGTTATTGAAGTAGGGGTATGGTATGTTTTATAGAATATTGTTTTTAGCAATCGTTTTGATTGCTAGTTTAAATGCAAAAATGTTTCAAAGTGTAGATTTAAAAGATGGAACTTTTGTGCAAAGTGGTAAAACAAAAATGTACTGTTTAAACTGTGCTATGAGTTTGCCTAAGTACTATAAAACAAATCACCTACATAAAAATCATCAATATTGCTCTTTGCACTGTTTATACGATGCTTCAAAGGGTAAAATTCCAAACGATGTTAAAGTAGTAGATGTAAAAAGTTTAAAGTTTATAAATGCGAAAAATGCTTACTATGTAGTAGGAAGCGACAAAATGGGAACGATGACATACAATAGTAAATATGCTTTTAAAGACGGCAATGATGCAAAAGATTTTGCAAAAAAGTATGGAGGCAAGATAGTCAATTTTGTTGAAGCTTACACGATAGTAGCAGATGATTTTTTAGAAGATTTAAAGTTATTGAAAACAAAAAGAGAGAAAAAAATATATAAATTTGGAAAAAAACTTTATAGTAAAAAATGTAATAAAATAGATGTTAATTTATTTGCATCAATAGCATTATTGAAATCACAGTTGAAAACAAGTTGTAAAAAAGTCAGAAGAGACAAGGACTTGCAAGCCATTAGTGTGTATCTTTGGGATGTTGTAAAAAAAGATAAAGTATTAGAAAAGTTTGGAAAAATAGAAGTTTCAAAAGAAGATAAATGCCCGATTTGTGGCATGTTTGTATATAAGTATCCAAAATGGGTAGCAATGCTTGAGGTTGATGGTAAAAATCTATATTTTGATGGCTCTAAAGATATGTTCAAGTATATTGTAGAAAATAGAGAAAAAATAGATAATAAAAAAGTATTTGTTACAGACTATTTTAGTGGCAAAAAAATAGATGCTCTATTTGCAAATTTTGTTTATGGTTCAAATGTATATGGTCCTATGGGAAATGAATTTGTGCCATTTTACTCAATAAAAGATGCAAACTCTTTTAAAAAAGATCATTACGGTATGGCTGTATATGGATTTTTACAGATTATAGAAGACAAAGAAATTATGCGAGATATTGAGGAGCTTTAGTGAAGTTACTGTTTTGCTTTTCAGTTTTGATTGTTTTTTCTTGCTTATCAATAGGCTATGTTTATAATAACTTTGATTTTAAAAAAAGAGATAAGTCTTTAATGGAGGTATCTAAAAAAAAGTCCTATATTCTTCCCTCTTTTAATTTTAAATCAAAAGAGTATAAAAGGTTTGTTTATGCCAAATAAAAAATTTTTGAATTTTAGTGTAAAATTACTTTTAAAAGAGAGAGGTGATTACCTTTTTAGTTTTTTTATCTTTAGCTTTATTATTTTCATGGTGACTTCAGTTCTATTTGTTAGTGAGTCTATAAAAAGAGATCTGTTTGTTGCTTTGAGCAATGAAGGACAGATAGTCTTAAAAAATACAAAAGGAGGAAGGTTCTATCCTTTAAATGACAATCACATAGATGCTATTTTACAAATAAGTGGGGTTGAAGATGTGGTTGGTAAAGTAGATGGTTATTATAATTTTGCTCAAGATAGAAGACTTTTTAAAATTGCTGTTGATGATGAACTTGATGAAAAAAGCATGGTTGTCTCGAGTGATATATATAAAGTTCTGAAAGAGTTTAAGTATGAAAAAGAGCTTAATTTTTTTATGCCAAATAAAGAGATGACTTTAAAAATAAAAGATGTAATAGACTCCAATATACTCTCAAATAACACAATATTTGTAAACCAAGATGTAGCAAGAAAAATTTTACAAATGAGTGAAGATGAGTACTCTTATTTGGATGTTATAGTTTCAAATGAAGATGAAGTAGAAAATATCTCTTTGAAGATTCCAAGGATATTTCCAGATTTTGTAGTTTTACCAAACTATGAGATTGTATCTGATTATGACAATCTTTTTTATTATAAAGGTGGAATATTTATGATTTTATATATAGTCTCTCTTTTATGTTTTTTCATTTTACTAAAAAATCAAATTTCTGCTATTTATGGAACAAAAAGAAAAGAGATAGCGATACTTAGAAGTATAGGATTTGCGATTAAAGATATAGTAGCGTTAAAATTTATTCAAAATAGTATTGTGGTTGTTGGGGCATACTTCTTTGCTATCTTTTTTGCTTACATGTATGTTTTTGTATTGAGTGCACCACTATTGAAAAATATTTTTTTAGGAGAGAGTGAGGGGGAGATAGTTTTTACTCCTATTATGGATATAAAAATGTTAGTTTTAGTGTTTATTTTTACAGTCATTCCCTACCTAGCATCTATATTGATTCCTTCTTGGAAATTAGCTGTAGAAGATGTTGATGAGGTCATGAAATAATGTCAAAAATAGTCATAAATAACTTACATAAAATCTACAACGAAGGCAAGCAGAGTGAATTTAGTGCTTTAAAAAATATTTCCATAAGTATTGATGATGGGCAAATAGTCATAGTTAAAGGGGTAAGTGGGAGTGGTAAAAGCACACTCTTGTCTCTTATAGCAGCTTTTAGTAAACCAAGTAAAGGTAAAATCTTAATTGATGGTGAAAACATTTCTAAACTTCCAGACATCTTTGCTTCAAATTTTAGAAATGAAAAGATAGGATTTATTTTTCAATCATTTAACCTGATTGAAGGTTTAAGTGTTGCAGATAACATCTTAGCCCCTCTCGTTTTAACTTCTGATACTCAAAATGAGGTAGATAAAAAGTTGAAAATAGCTTTAAATCTTGCAAACATAAGTCATAAAAAAGATCAAAATGTTGCAGACTTAAGTGGAGGCGAGAAGCAAAGATGTGCAATTGCTAGAGCTTTGGTAAATAACCCATCTATTATATTAGCAGATGAGCCAACAGCAAACTTAGACAGAGAAAATTCTCTGAAATTTGTAGAGATTTTAAAAAAGTTTAAGGAGCTAAAAAAGATTGTTATTGTAGCAACTCACGATACTGTTTTTGACAATCTGCCTTTTGTAGATAAATATATTAGTATTGCAAATGGTGAGTTTATATGAGCGTCTTTCTTTTAGATAGTTTAGTTGTATTTTTATTTATAGAGTTTATAATTTTGATTTTAAATAGTGTTAATGAAGTGATTGTTATAAAGATTTTACGGTACTGGAATTTTGAGGATTCAAATACCTTTCAATACTCTTTAGAGAAAAAAAATTATTTAGTCAATACTATTATATCTTTTACAATAGTTATAAAAATTATACTTTTTGTCTTTTTCATAAAATCACTAGATGATTTGACACCTTTAGTACCAGGAGCCATGTGCGCTACAGGAGTAATTGGTGCGAATGAGTACGGTAACATTTTGCTTTTATATAAAATCTTTATTCTTTTTTTACTTGGGGTTTGGATAATCATAAATAAGCTAGATTTAGAATCAAAAAAACTAGAATTTTTAAAAAAAAAGTATTATCTTTTTAGCTTGATTTTTATACTTATCTGCATGGAGTTTGTTTTAGAAATTATCTATTTTTTAAATATACCACTTACTACTCCTGTATTTTGTTGTAGTGTAACTTTTGTAGTAGAAAACTTACCTTTTGGATTAAGCATCTTGGGAGTTTTAGTTATTTTTTATGTTCTATTTTTTCTTATTCTTACATTTAATTACTTTAAAAAAGTATCTTTGAGTTTTGTTTTAAATATGCTTTTTATGTTTGTAGCTTACTATAGTGTTACCTATTTTTTTGGTATGTATATCTATGAAGAACCAAATCATAAATGTCCATTTTGTATGCTTCAAAGAGATTATAACTATATTGGTTACTTAGTGTGGGGGTCTCTTTTCTTAGGAGTTTTTTTTGGTATTTCACCTTATATGGTTTACTCTATAATCGAAAAAAACCACAATAGACTTTTAGAGTATAACTCTATTTTTATATCTACTTTTGTTCTACTCTGTACATTTTTCGTTGCTAGATATTTGACCATAAATGGAGTTTTTTTATGAAAAGGTTTTTGCCATATATATTTTTACTTTGTGTTTTTGTACTTTTATATATTCAAAACAGAAGTACAACAGAGTATATTTATGAGATTAGTGGAAATCTCAAGAAAGAACCATTACCAATCTCAGAGATTAAAAAAGACAAAAAAGTCTTTTGTTCAGAGTGCAAGATGATGGTAAAAACTGTAAGAAATTCAGCTCAAGTTATAACGCCAAAAGGAAAAACTTACTTTTTTAATGATGTTGGTTGCATGATTCATTGGGTAAACGAACAAAAAAATTATGAGGAAAAAGAGCTTGTAATGTATGTTTTTGTTCCTGAATGTTCTTGTTATATG
The DNA here is from genome assembly GCA_964530865.1 of uncultured Sulfurospirillum sp. GTDB lineage: Bacteria > Campylobacterota > Campylobacteria > Campylobacterales > Sulfurospirillaceae > Sulfurospirillum_A. Next base: position 3,226 of record CAZHBU010000035.1, on the reverse strand, counting down.
GATGCATATGAAGCGTGGTACATAAGAGATGGCATAACACCTCTTGGATACGGAGTTGTCGCATTTGGTACTTATATGGAAGCCCAAAGAAGTGATTTAATATCTTCTTCTGTAGAGTATGGATATAAAAATTTTAAGGGTGATCTAAAAGCAGAAAAGTATGTATATGAATTTGACGAAGTTAAAGACTTTGTCTTAAGAGGTGAAACACTATTACACCCCTTAATAAGAAAAAAATTATTACACTATAGATAATTTTATTTACTTTTAAATCTAAATTTATATACAAAAGAGTATACTAGATAAAAAGTAAAATATATTTTACAAAGGCTTAGTTTTGATACTCAATACTTCTATTATTGGACAGATGAAAATTCTTTGCGTTGAGGATGAACCTCAAGCATTAGCTCAACTTGAACTCTCTTTAGAGAGCTTTTGCCAAGAGCTTCACTGTGTAAAAGATGGCATGGAAGCTTTAGAAGTTTTAAAAGAGCATACGGTAGATGTTGTTATTACAGATTTAAATATGCCTCATCTTGATGGGCTTGGGCTTTTAGATATCATAAAACAGAAATATAAAAAAACAGTAGTTATCATAGTCACAGCACACTTAGAGAGTAACTATCTTCTTAAAGCAATAGAGTTGAAAGCAGATGGATATATACTAAAACCTCTGAATCTTCAAGAACTTTTTTCACTTATCATTAAAAATGCAGGTTCAAAATACTTTAAAAATGAGTTAGATAATAAAAATGCACTTTTAAAGATACTAAGAACTATTGGTGGTAAAAGAGTTCAAATTATAGAGCATATATTTAATAATATTGATGAAGACAATCAGTTTATTGGTACATATGATGACATCACAAGAAAGCTAAATGCTAGTAAACCAACTGTGGTAAATACTTTTAAAGCACTTATAGAAGATGGCATACTAGCACGTATTAAAAATGGACAGTATAAATTAACTTATAACCTTATCTAAGTCCAAAGTTAAAAAGACCAAAAGAGGCATTAGCCTTTAACTCTTTTATAAAGCTATCAAATTCACTTGGCTTTTTCCATATTGGAGTCTTGACGCCACTAATCTTCTCTATCTCTTTTTGAGCTATATACAAAGAACCAACTTCATCTATAAGACCTCTGTCTTTTGCTTTTTGTGCTATAAATACTCTTGCATTTGCAAACTCTTTTGCTTCTGAGATTTCAAGGTTTCTTGCACTCGCAACATCGTTTATAAAAAGTTCATAAGCATCATCTATCAACTCTTTTAAAGCACCTCTCTCTAGCTCACTCCACTCTCTTGTAAAAGTTCCCATCTGCTTGTACTCTCCAGCAGTTATAATTTGCTCTTTTATGCCGAGTTTATCTGCAAGTGGCTTGATATTTGGTGCTTGAAATAAAACTCCAATAGAGCCTATAAAAGCTCCTGGATTTGCTATGATTTTTCTTGTCCATATAGAGGCGTAGTAGCTTCCACTTGTCATACTGCCACCTGCGTATGCAATGACTGGTTTAATCTTATTTAGCCTTTTTATTGCCATACTAAGTTCAATTGATGGAGCTAAAGCACCACCAGGAGAGTCTACACGAAGAAGAACACCTTTTATGTTACTATCGAGTGCGGCACTCTCTATTTGTGCTAGGACTTTATCTGGGTTCATTATTTGCCCCTCTAGCCTAATTGTAGTTAAATTTGGTTTGGCAAGTGTATCTTTACCAAAAGGGTTAAAAATAAAAACCAATAGAGTTATGAATAACATCGCTTTAAAATGATTATTGATGTAACTTATTACTTTTCCAATCCATCTAAAAATTATCATATTTTCTCTCCTGCTATGTACGTTGCTTTTGTAAATTTTGTTTGAAGTATAAGATTTAAAGCAAGATGCTCTAAATCTGAGTCTATTTCACAAACTATAAAGTCTGCGTGCTTGTTTTTTGTTATCTCTCCAGCTTCAAGGTTTAGTGCATTTGCTGCATTTGTTGTAACCATTTTCAACAGTAGTGGAACAAGTTTATCAAAATCACCTCCATGATGAAGCATCAATGCCATTCTCATTTCATCCCAAAGACTGAGCGATATGTTTGAACTCAATCCATCAGTTCCAAGGTTTAACATTTTTTTATCTATATTTTCAATCTCGAGTCTACCAATGCCTAAAAGTCTATTTGAGACAGGACAGTGAGTTATGCTTCCACCAATTTTCTTTATTTTCTTTATTTCATGTTGGTTGGCTTGAACACAGTGAGTAAAGAGTGTTTTACAACCAGAAAATAACTCTATGAAATCATCAGGATTACTCATAGGTTTTGAGTTTGGAGCAAAGTTATTAAAAAAGTCGTTAAATTCCCCTTTACCACTATCGAGCCACTCTCTTTCAGCCTTTGATTCCATAAAGTGAGTAGATACAACATAGCCATTTTTGCGAGCAATATCAAGAGCATTGCGAGCTAAAATGGGGTGAGTAGAGTAGGGTGAGTGGATAGAGATAGCAGGGATAAGTCTTTCGTTTTCAATGTCTTCGCTCACTCTAAGGCGAGATTTAAAATCTGAAAAAAGTATATCTACAGAGTCAGGACGACTTCCTAAAACTTCAGTAAAGAAAACAACCCTTTGAGGAGTTTTAGCACAAGCTTCAAAATCATTTCCAAAACTACTAATAGCCCCAAAAGAAGTAGTTCCACTTTTTTGCATGATTTTAAGTTGTTTTTCTATCACTTCATCGTTACATGAACTAAGCAAATCATCACGTTTTTCTATAACAGAGCCTAACCAAGTCATAAAACTACCATACTTCAAAGAGCCTTTGTTTGCACTAAATTCAAGATGAACATGAGAGTTAATTAGTCCAGGCATAAGAACAGAGTTTTTAGGAAGCTCAATCACTTCAGCTTGGGGGTACTTTTTACTCAAAATTTCTAATTTATCTATATCTAAGATTCTCTTATCAAAACAGATTGCAGAGTTTTGAAGTATCTCAAAACTGTCGTTACATGTAAGGATATAATCGGCATTAATTATCTTCAAATTTTTTCCTATGTTTTTGTTTTATTATAGCAAAAAGATATGAACAGATATGTATGTTTTTAAGTATATTGAATAAATAATTATATTTATAAACCAAAGAGCCAAATGGTCAGACCCGAACTATGAACTTTTTAAACAGAATTGACTTTTTCACATAATTGATGTATAATTTATACATTACAAAGGAATCAATAT
>CAZHBU010000034.1:13818-23161 GCA_964530865.1 uncultured Sulfurospirillum sp. | reverse complement strand
ATTAGGTCTAGTTCCTAGTTGTGCTTGCGTAATTGTATAGTTCATTTTTGTTTTTCCTTATAATATGGCACACTTTACCCTCAAAACCTTTAAATATCACGAAAATATTTATAATAGCTATTTTGTTTAAATATAGAATTTTTTACGTAAATTAGCCTCTTTGTGAATAAAAATTTACTTATAATAAAAACAATATGATATTATAGATATATAGTTTTATTTAAAGGAAATATTCATGATATTGCGGGCAATGCTTATATCGGGTTTAGTTTTAGTTTTCTTTAGTGGTTGTAGTGAGGCAACTAAAGTTACAGTAGTTCCTAAGAGTGTCAAAGTACCACAGAAGTATCAGCTAAAAGTTGTACGAGTAGATAAGAAATTAGTACAAGACAGTGATGTTTTTAGTGTAGACTTTCAAACTCTAAAAAAGATTTCAAAACTGAAAAGTGCAAAAAAGCTATCTAGTGAAGATAGAGTTTTAGAAATCTTGAAAAAACTCAAAATTAAAGAGTCATTGAATCTAAAAACAATAAATTATAATATAAAAAGTGCAAAACAGACTAAAGACGAAATAGTGGTTATAGGGCACTCTTATTATGCATATAGTAATGATCGTGATGGTTATGTTCTTTATTTCGATAAAGACACTTTAGATATAAAAAGAGCAACAATTTTTAGAAATAGACAAGTACTTGATATATCAAATAACACAAAAAAAGTGCTTGTCAGCAAGGTGAAAAGTAAGCAAAAATACATAGAAACATATAATTTTGATACTGGCAAGTTCACAAGTATAGAAAAAACAAAAAATGAAATAATTGATTTGAAATTTTCTCCAAAAGGTAGTTATGTAGTTGTAGTTGGAGGATTTAAAGTTTATGGTAAAAGAAATGCAAGGCTTTCTGTATATAACTCTAAAACGTTTGAAAAACTGTTAGGAGAAACTTTGCAGAGTGGTAATGATTCTAGTGTAAAATTTATATTTACATTTAGCCCTGATGAAAAATATCTATTTACGTCTGAGCATGGCTATACAACACAGTACAGTAAAGCTAATCTATATGCAACGAGAAATTTTAAAAGCGTACTGAATTTTTTTGAAGATAAAAAAGGCAAGTCTTCCTATGGATGGGGAAATTTTATGCTTACTAATGACTATTTGATTTTTATAGATAAAAATGAGATATATAGTCTAAAAACAAAAAAAGTAATAGATAAAATATATTTTGGTTTTTCATCCCCAAATATAATGGATAAAAAAGATAACAATTTATTCTATGGCATAGGTACTGAAAAAATAGGTATATATTATATAAAAGATGAAAAAACTTATCTGATCAAAAGTTTTACAAAAGAGGAAGATTTTACAAAAGTAGCATTTGTTTATAAAAACAGATTTTATCTGTTTCCTTCTTATGAAAGTAGGTTTCAAATTATTGACATTCCAAATCTAGATATAAAAAAATATAATTTTGAATTAGTAAAACAGTTAAAACAGGCAAAAAAGTTTTACGATGCGGGTTTTAAAACAAAATCTCTTGCAATGTATAAAAAAATGATGATCAATAAAGACTTTAATAAGTATTTTAAACTACCAAAATATCGTGCAAATATTGCTATTTATTGTACTATCAATCTTCAAAAGTATAAACAAAATAAAGATATAGATAGTCTAGGTGCATACATAAGAGATGCTCTAAGATATGACTATATAAACGAAGCAACAAAAGCACTTAATGAGTTAAAAAGAGTAGAGAAAAAAGAGTCATATGTAATGCTAAATGCGATGTATTTAGCACAGATAGGCAAAGAGGAAAAAGCTTATGATGACTTGGTAGAAAGAATGCCATTTTCTCAAAAGATAGTAGATTTGATATATAGCAATCGTAATTCCTCTTTGAAATTCTACAAAGATAAAGCAAAAATTTCATTGATATTTGGTATAGATGAAAGTGAAATTAATTATAATGAGCAGAAAAAAAGAGTTGATTTTGTGAGTTTTGATGGATACCTAATGGATACAAAAAGCAAGATTAAACAAAAAGTAGAAACCAAAAAAGTTGTTACACCAAAACAAAATGCTATCAAACTTTTAGACTAAGGGAAAAACAGATGAGATTTTTATATACATGTATACTAACAATAATGGTTCTACTATCACAACTTTCTGCTTCTGAGATGATGGATTTTGTACAAAGAACTGATATAACGTACCAAAAAAGTGCTAATATAGTGAACAAAGATGGTGTTCTCATACTAAATGGTGGCTCATGGACAAATAGAAAAAACAAAGGTTCAGGTTATGATGGTAATGGAGTTGAAAGTGTAAAAGGGTACAACTTTTTAGATACATATGTAGGAATTAAGTTTGCAGTTCGTGGAGGTGGAAAGTATAGTTCATTTAGCCTCTCTCCTAAAGGCTTTAAAGGTGCTATGACGTATACAACACACAACACTTGGGCAAAGAGTAAACTTATAAGTGAGAAAAAGTATAGATATCAAACTTTGAGGATAGATAAAGATGGTAATTGGGTTTTAAAACTATCAAAAAATGGATATTATAAAAAGCTTTTATATAAAAAAGTGGGAAAATTAAGTAAATTAGAAAAAGAAGATTTAAAAAATACAAAACTTGTTTTTACCTTTGGAGATAATTATGCAGGGAAAAAGAGTAGGCTTGCTGTATATGAGGTGCAGTTAGAAAAAGTAAAATAATGAGAGTATTTGTACTTATATCATTACTGTTTTTCAGACTTTTTGCAGATAGTGCATTAGATTCTATAGAAGTTTCATATAAAGAGGCTTCTACCAACTTTAAGATACAAAAAAGTGAACACAATATAACCAAGCTTCTTGGAATTACAAAGGTACTTTACGAAAACAATAAAAAACTAAAAGAGCTAAAAGCAAAATATACCAAAAAACTAATAGTAGAACTCACAAGCGAAAAAGACCTTGACAAGCTTCAAGTGGATGATATAGTAGAGCTACATGTAAAGACTTCTCACGATATAAATGAAGAGTATACAAAATCTAATTTGAGTTTTTTTATCTATGATGGTGATGAGCTTTTAGTTAAAAAAGATGTCGAACTTTATGAAAAAAGCGGAGTACATAAAGAGTCTTTGAAGTTTGAAATCACTGAACCAAGTGATAAGTACAAGATATGTGCTACTTTTAAGGAAAATGGTAAAGAGTACAAAGAGTGTAAAAGTTTTGGTGTGGTCGAGTTGCTAAAAGTTAAGGACTTAATAGTTTCTGCTTCTAGAGATGCAACTACAATGGATGACAATATGTATGTAGGGGAAGATATATATATAATTTCTGGTTTTACTTTAAAAAATATAAAAGATAGAGTAAATATCGATGTTCGATTAGTAGATACAACTAAAAATAAGCTTTTAATAGCAACTACTTTTAAGAGACCCAAAGACAATAGTATAGAAAAGCAACAACCATTAAGATTTAAAATTCCATCTTCAAAATTATATAAAGGCCAGAAGTTAACCTTTAATATGAAAATTTATAGTGAAAAAATAAATCCAATAGTAAAAAATATAGATATATACATAAAAAGTTATAAACTTTTAGTGTCAGCACCAAGTAGTTTAAAAAGTGGACAACATGGTAAATATAAGATAACTATACCAAAAAAGTTTATCGCTCCTTTAGAGGTAGATATAGAGCCAACTGGTGCAATAGTAATTGCTCAGATAACAAAACTAAGTGGTAATATATCAGCAATAAATAAAAATAATGAAAAAGGCTATTTAAAGATAAGAGTTACAGATGCAAATGGAAGAGTAGCAACTTTTTCAAAAAGTATTAGATTAATTAAAAAAGAGATAATCCAAAATGCTGATTGTAATTATCCTGATGAGTCATATTCAATGCTTTATGGCAATTCTAAAACATCAATGGCCACAAGTATTTACCCAAGAAAAGAGGATGTTTATTCTTCATCATTATACAAGGCGAGTAAAATAGAGGCGTGTGGATGTATATTTTATATTAAAAATAACGATGTGAAGCAGAGTGAAGTAGGCATAATAAATAGCATTACAATATATAAATACACAATAGGTTTTTCAAAACATATTAAACAGTGTTCTGATTTTAAGATTTTAGAAAAGGGGACATATTGAAAGTACATATACTACTAATAACCTTTCTAATCACTAATTTATTTTCAAATAATGAGAAACTACTCCAAGAGATAGAAATATTACAAAAGAAAAATTCAGAACTTTTTGGAGAAGTTAAAGTCTTTACAGATGAGATACTTCAAAAAGAGAAAGACTCTAAATACATCTTGAAGCTTGATGGCGATTCTTCTATAACAGAGCTACAATCTGGGTTAGATAGAGCTTATAGGACGGCAAAACTAAATGGTTTAAATGTGGAAAAACTAAAGCAACTTTATGAGCTTAGTAAAAAAGTTATTTTAAGAACAGATTTTGTTAAAAAAGATTCAAAACAAGTTATTTCAACTGCAAATAGTTTTCAGCAGTGGTTTGATTTGACGGGGGCAAATTATGCCAAGATTCAAGAAGAAAAAGCTAAAGCTCAAGAGCAAAAGGTAGCTTTTTACAAAAAAACAACAATCCAATACATAAAAGCACTTATGGCAAGAGATGCGACAGTAGCATATGGAGAATTTTCAAAGTATGTAGATGCATTACGTACTATCCAATCAGCGGATGCAGAGTATCTTATAGCTCAGGCAGATATGCTTGTAGCAGAGCAAAAGCTTGTAGCTGATTTGTCATCTGGATTGCCTTTAGTTGGAGAAGCATTAGATGTCATGATGATAGTAACTGGAGAGGATTTAAGTGGTCAGCAACTCTCTAATTTTGAAAGAGGATTTGCTTTTGTTGCTTTGATTACCCCTGAGGCTTTAACGCAACTCTTAAAAAGAAATCCTTCTATTGCAAAAGCTCTTGGCAAAATGGGTTCTGGTGCAAAAAACATGTCAAAAGTGGCTATGGAAAAGATAGCGAGTCAAAAAGCACTAAAAGAGTATATGAGTAAGCTTGAAGGTGTTAGTGATGAGGTGCTAAAGTGGAGAAAGTTTTATGACGATAAGATAATAGAAGCAAAAAAACTAGCTTCTATGAGTAGCACAAAACGCTTTACTAAAGCCAAAAATCTTGAAGATGGAATGGGTGATATATTTGCTAGAAAAAACAATCTAGGAGATGAATTAGGCGATAAAATCTCGCAAACAGCTAAAAAAAGAGATGAAATCATCATAACAAGACCTACAAGTGATGACTTGCCTACTAGACTTGGTGAGGGTGCTTATACTAAAGGTATGAATGTCAAAGGTAAGAGTGCAAATAGTGGTATAGCAAGTGGTTATGTTCCTGCAAAACAGAAGTTTTCAAAACTGAGTGATGCAGATGAGATAGCAAAATTTCAAAAAAAAGTTGATGAGTCTTTAGAGACTGTAGAGGTTGATGGAGTCACTATAACACCTCAGCAAGTTAGTTCAAAACAGTTGATAGTTACAAGAGACAATATAAGATTAGAAGGTATAGAGATATTTAAAAAAGGTAGTGATGAATCTATTGCAGTTTTTAAAACAGCAGATGGCAAAATCGTAACTGAAAGTCTAGAAGAAGTAAGTGAGGATATTCTTAAAGCGTATGATGTGAAAAATGCAAAGCCTTTTGAAGTCTTAACAGATATGAATGGAAACTATCTTGCAGCTGATATTGATCTTCTCACTGTTGGATCTAAAAAGAAAGCTAAAATTATGCAAAATGATGAGCTTATGGGCAATGTAAATCACAATGAGATGGGCACGATAGATGACATGAACAGAGCGACGAAATCAAAGAAGTACAAAGATAGACAGCTAGTTCATCATGGTGGAGAGGCTAGCTTTATGAATAAAGGCTCAAAACTTGATTTTCCACTAACTGCATACTCTCCAGATGGTAAGGTAGCAGTTATGAAGAGTGAAGCAGAGATAAAAGCATACTTTCATATGCAAAAACTAAGAGGTTATGACCTGCAACCAAATCCATATTGGGGATGGGGCAAGTATGATCCAGAGATAGGATATAAATGATGAAAAAAGCACTATTTTTATTGAGTTTTATAGTTATTTTCTCTTTTGCGCAAGAGAGTAGTTTTTATGATGAGAATGGTAAGTATCTAGTTAAATTTGCTAAAGCAAAAAAGCAGATAAACTATATACCTCCTACAAATCCAAAGATAGAGATTTTTTTACGTGTAAATGATAAAAATAGGTCTATTTATGAGGTTCAAAATGGCTATAAAGAACTTATTACTTATAATGCAGCATGGAATAAAAACAGACTTTTTTTACACTATTCATACGAAGATAAATCTGGTAAAAAATATTGGGATAATGGAGGAGTTTTTGATACGAAAACTTCAAGTATGATCTGTAAAGATGGTTTCAAAATTAATGGAAACTTGCGAGATATAGGTTGGATTAACGAGAAAACACTCTATATTCTAGGTGATGAAAGGCTGTATCATTTTGCTATAGAAGAAGATGAGTGTATAAAAGTTGGAAGTGATAAACATGGTATAAAAGATTTTAAAAAAGTAGATAAATCAGAGATAAAAGGTGATATTTTAGTTGTTTATAAAGACAAAGAGAGTGAAAAAATAGAGATAAAATTGAAAGTTATAACAGAAAATACTATAAAAATTAATAAATTGTTGAGCAAAATCAATAAACTAATAAAAGCAAGTTTTGAAAAACGAGCATTAAAGACAATAGATAAGTTAATAGATACGCAGTATAAAAATTTAAATGCATATTATGGATTTGAAATAAACGGGATATCATATAACTCTTATTTCTTGGTTAGGTACATAAAGAGACATAAAAATTTTGATGGAAATTTATATGAATCCTTTAGGATATATATGACATACGCATACTTTGGAGGATATTATAAACAAGCAAATGAGATGATAAAATACATGAAATCACTAAAAATTCCACAAAAAAAGTTTAAAGATTTGATTACTCTTTCTGAAGCCCTATATCTTCTTAGCATTGGTAAAGATGAAGGCTATGATATACTTTTTGATATGCAGCCAATCTCAAAAAAATTAAAAAGAAACATGAATGGTTTTACACTTTTTACAACACCATTTGGTAAAGAAATTGGTAAGCTAGCAGTTGCATTAGACATGAAAGAGAGTGAGTTTGGAAAAAACAGTTCAACTGTAGATGAATTTTTTATATTTGATATAGATGGGAATAAGATAGAGAAAAAAGAGAAAAAAGTTGCTCCAAAAGAGAGTAAAAAGAGCAATGCAATAAAGTTGTTGGATTAAATTATGAAGTATTTTATATGGGTATTTTTGATTAGTTCTTTGTGTTTTGGTGTTATGCCTCCAGAGTATTATAAAGAGATGATTGATGAATCACAAATCAAGGCAGAGGCCGAGATAGTGCATGTAAAAATTGTTGATAAAACAGAGCATAAAATCCAAAAGGAGATAACTTTTAAGCTCATAAAAAGTGATGGTGAAGTAAAACCACAAGAGCAGTTTAAAGGGTGGTGTTATAGTGCAACTGATAAACCTATGGTTGGTGGAGAGATATATTATTATCCTAAAGCTGGACAGAGAGTTTATGTCACATTGGCTAGCAAAGGTGGCAAGGTTACTAGTTTAAAGACGCTACATGTAGACATGCAAAAAGAGTTGATGAGTGCCATAGTGATTATAGCAACCAAGAGTGAAAAAGATGGTTTAACTCAGATTAAAAGACTGATAAAAAAAGATGCGAAAGAGTTTAAAAATAGTTACCATAAACTCTTTTTAGACCCTAGTAAGTCCAAGTATACAAGAGTATTAAAACAAGGATATAACCGTTTTATAGATTTGATGGTTTTTAAAGAGCTGGCAAAGCAGACGAGAATAATAGATAAGTACATGCAAGATTCAGCCATAACTTATATATTTTTCTCTTCATATAAAAACTTTGCAAACAAACACTTACCTTTTATGGAGCTTTTTCGTACTTTGATGCAAAAAAATCCTAAAAATAACACAAAAGAGAATCAAGAACTACTCGCTATCTTTGAGACAAACTATCTTTTGAGTCGTGGACGAGATGGGTATGCATATAGAACTTTAAAAGAGAATACTCCGTATCATTCAAAAGCCTTAAAGGCGTTAAGTTATTTTTCAAGTATAAAAAACTTGCCTATATTTAGTGATAGAGAAAAAGTAGAGAAGATTATTGGTATTAAGTTAAAAGCACCACAATTCGAACACACTCCAGAGTTTTTGTTTGATTTTAATGGTGAAAAGTATGAGATGAAGGATTTTAAATGGTAAGAGTTTTAGTAGTACTTCTTTGTTTACATGTAGGGATTTTTGCAAGCAGTTTTGAAAAACAGTTAAAACTAGCTAAAGATGGCAAAGCTCACTCTATGGCATATGTAGGATCAAACTACTATGAAGGGAAAATAGTCAAACAAGATTATAATAAAGCATTTAGATGGTTATATTTGGGAGCAAGTAGTGGTAGCAATACAGCCAAAAACTGGCTTTCAAGGATGTATTATGAGGGTAAAGGGGTAGAAAAAAACTATCTAGCAGCTTATAAATGGGCATTTTTATCTAAAAAAAGTGGTAGCAAAGAGGGTGCTGGTTTAGTAAAATTTTTAAAGCCGAAAGTGGATTATTATAAAAAAAGAAGATTTAAAAAACTTGATGAAACTCCAGCTCGCAAAAAAGCATTTGGCTTGATTTTAGGAGATAGTTTTCCTGATGAGTTGGTAAATACAAACTATGATGGTTATGTATATGGAGGAAATATCAAATACTCTCATGACAAGATAAAAATAGATTATGCAAAAAAGAGTGATAGAGTATTTGAAAGAGTAAGTGTAAAACTTTCTCCAATTAGCCACACTCTTTATCGGTTACGAGCGGTTCACTACTTTGATGATGATGAAGGTTGTATTAGCTTTATGAGAGGATATTTACAAGACTTGGGTGGAGGAAGAACCAAAAAAGCTACAGATAAGTATGGTGAGCCTTTTGAGTATATAGATTTTGGAGTAATCAACTCTCCAACACTAAAAAATAATTTTTGTGATATAGATAACATGGAAAATCTACAAGGGATTAGACACAAGATTACCTGTTCTGGAAGTGTAGGAAAAATTGAGGTGATTGATTTTCCTGCAAAAGAGTTAGCTATAGCAGAAGCTGTTGAAAAAGAGCCTTTTTTTGGTGAATACTTTGGAAAAGAGATAGAGGTAAAAGCTGATTATATGCGACCATTTGGTTTGAGTCTTTTAAAACCATTTAGAGGCGATAGTAAAAATGGTATAAA
>CAZHBU010000034.1:7270-13718 GCA_964530865.1 uncultured Sulfurospirillum sp. | reverse complement strand
GAAAATGGAGTAGTTCAAAACCCAGATGATGGTATAAAAACAACAAAAGAGCTTTTAAAAGTTCGTATGGGATGTGAAAATCCAAATGGCGATGGTTGGAAAGGTTGGATGAATATATATAGCGAGTATGCTAGAGATATTGCTGTATTTGAGGAAAAATTGTTAGTTGAGGATTTGTGGTAATGAAAAAGTTAATTTTGATTGTTTTGAGTATATGTTTTTTACTGACAACGATAAATGCAGGGAAGAATAAGTCTTATATGTTGCCAATTAACCTGCTAATAGAAACAGATAATAATAGAGCTTTATTGAACATCAATATGTATGCTGAATTGACTCCTACAAATAAACAAAAGAGAGATATAATAACAGATGTTATAAAAGATAAAATTGTTAATTTAATCGAAAAAAAGAGCATAAATGATTTAAAAACAGTAGCAGGTAAAAGAGAGTTACAACAAGAATTGATTAGTGTTATTTCAAAAAAACTGTTATATAGCCGTATTGAAAAAATTTATTTTGTTAAGTATGAAATTCAACTACTAAATATAAAAAAGAAGAGAACAGACACGAAGGTAGTGATAGAAGATGCATACCCTGAGTTTGTAAATGAGCTTTATGATAATTCTTTGAGGTATTACAAAACTTGGAAAGAAACCAAAAAACCAAAGATGTACCACAAGGCACTTTTTAATATAGATAGCGCTATCACGATTGAGCCAAACAGCAGTAAACTTTGGTTTTTAAAAGGTATGATTCTGAGTGAAACTAAAACTCAACTGCAGATGGAGTTTGCACTGACCTCTTTTATACAAGCTATGATAATAGAGCCTAAAGATTATAACTCTCAGCTTATGGTCGCTCAAACACTTTTCTCTCTAGGTCGTTATAAAGAAGCAATAGTAAGATATAAATATATCTTTAAAACATACAAAAAAAAGGTGATGGACTATACCACTCTTTATCCTTTTGCCGTTAGCTATATAGCACTCAATAAAAAATTGGAGTTACTAAAATACATAGATGAGGTTCTTGAAGAGTATGATAAAAACAATACTGATATCTGGATTATTTGGGCAGTTATACATAAAAATGAAGGCAATAAAAAACATGCCATTGAGATTTTAGATTGGCTTATAGATATAAGTAAAGACAGTAAAAAGCAAGATTATATGAAGTTTTTAGTGGCAAAGTATAGAGGTGAGAAATGAAAAAGTTACTTTTAACACTGTTACTTTTAACTAATCTTTTCTCTTGGGATGATGCACTTTTAGATGCTATGTATGCTTTTAACCATGATAATGCAACGCCAAAACAAAAAGCACTGATTTTGAAAAATAATGCAGTTATAAATCAGATGAGAATAAATGGACAAATTGGTGATAGTTCGTACCAAAAAACTCAAAACTACTATAGTTCATTTGTTCAAGATTTGGGAGCCAAAGTTTGCAAGCAAAATGGTGCAACTATGGTTGTGCAAAAAAGAGATATGACAAAGTCTTATGATGCAGGAACTGATAGTGACTTTATAACTAATGCCACTTCAGTAGAGCAGGTAAAAGCGATACAGGGTGATTTTAACAAAGAGTTCGAAGCTCATTTGAGGAAACAGGGTTTAGATGTTCCTAGAGGAACTAATTGGACAGGCGTTAATGATATTGATTTTATGGTTGATCCTGATGGAGTAGATAGAAAAACTTTTAAAGAGATATCCAAGATACAAAATGACGCTTATAGTGACCCAGACTCAGCAAGATATGAGAAAAAATCAAGAAATGGTGAGCAACCAACTCTAAAAGAGATTGCAGCATATAAAGATGAGATGGGAAGATTTATTGATAAAAAGAAGATAAAGAGTGTTAATCTTTCTGAAGACTTGATGGAGATGAAAAAAAATCCAAATTTCAATAAGGAGGGCACAAAAGAGTGGAAGCAAAGACAATTAACAGAGGCAAAACTGCAACAGATAAATGCTCAAAACTCTAAATATCAAGACAGATCTATAGATGCTAACAGTCGAATGGCTCAAATGCTTGGAATTGACATAAGCTCATCAGATTTGCCAAACAAAGCAAAAACAAGAGCTCCAAGTCAAGAAGTATCGGTACAAAAAAGAGCAATAAACTCAGCCACGGTACACTCAATGAATAAGTATTTAAGTTCTCAATCAAATATGACTGAAGCACTTCTTTTGTCAGTTCAAGCTACAGAAGAGCCACAAAATTTAAAAAAGATTCAAGAACGTTTAAAAAAGGTCACAAAAGAGTTGACCCCATCTCAAAAGGGTGAATTTTTAGAGAGAATTAAAAACAGTGAAGGTGTTTCAAAGGCTACTGTAAAGAGCATAAATAAATCTATGAAAGCACAGAGTCCATTTTCAAAAAAATCTCTACATGTAAAGAGTTCAAAACTAGCAAAAGTGGGTAGTGCTTTTGGTTTAGTTGGGGATTTGATGAGCATAAGTGGACAGTTGGGAAAAGCAAGCAGAGGTGAGCATCTACTCATAAACATAAACAAAGAAGATAGCTCTTCTATGAAAGCTTTGAAACAATCTAGTGTAGCTCTTCTTGAACTTGCTCCTGTACCTATCATGGATACTTTAGAGAGATATGACACTACTGATAAAAAAGCAAAAATGATGTTGCTTCGTGCGATAGCAAGAGGAGAAGATATAGACCCAGTGTTGATGACGATTATGGTTATGTCAGATGTCGCAGGGCAGACGGTAAATGCTATGGTAATTGACCCTCTTTTAAAAGGCAAAGATGCCATAGTTGAAGGGGCAAGTACGGCGACAACTGTTGTAGAAAATTATCAAAACAAGCAAGTTCTAAAAAAAGATGATGCAAAAAATACAGAGCGATTTAATGAGTATGTAAAAAGAGCTGAGACAATAAAACTAAGAGGTATTAGTACAAGTGCAAAAGCAAAAAATGGTTCAACTTATAGTATGCTTGACAATGTAGGAGTAGGAGATAGACTCTACTTTTTTGTATCTAAAAATAAAAACTGGAAGAGTGAGTACTCAACATCTTGGGAGATTAGAAAAGGTGGAACTATTGTACAAAAATACCCTCTTGTGAGTGCAAGTAGTAGTAGTTCAAATCGTTTAGTATTTACAAATAACTTTTCAAATGGCAACTATCAAATTATATTTAGAATTTTCAATGAAGAGTCTAAACAGATGGATTTTGTAACTGCAGATATGAGAGTAAATCAAAGATTTGGCATAAGTCCAATAGTGGTTTTAAATAGTTCAAGAAATGCAGTATCAAGCAGTAAGATTCAAAAAAACAAGAAGTATATGTTTGGTATAAATCCAATTGGAAGTTGGGAAAGTAGTTACACTATAGAGTGGTTTTTAGATGGAGATAAGATAAAAACAAGTAGTGCAAATGCTTCACAACTTCAGTATGTTTGGGTTAATTTTGATGATTACGTAGGAGATGGAGGTCATCAAGTCTCAGTAAGAGCTCTCAAAAATGGCAAGATTGTAGCTCACCAAAGTGTTAGTGTAAATGTCAAAGAGACTAAAAAAGAGAAAAAAATGAGTGCTTTAGAAAAATTAAAGCAGAAGATGAAAAAAGAGAAAAACAAAAAATCTTCAACGCAAAGTGCAGATTCTAAGTTGGATGATATTTTTGAAGAGGGTACGAAAACGCTAGAAGTTATAGATGAAAATTCTAGACAAGAAGCAGAAGCTTCAGCAAAAGTGGAGCAGTTAAAAAGAGATATGGAACGCATGGACAGGGAAGATGCTGAATTTTGGAGTGGTTTAGCTGAAGGGTTTACTATAGCTGGAAAAGCTATAGGTGAAGGAGCAAAAGAGTACCAAAAAAGCTCATCTCAATATAGTTCAAAAAGTAGTTCAAATGAAGATGATGGTGTTGGTGATTGGAGTAAGGGAGAGATTGGGTTTAACTTAAAAAATGAGAACAAAACGGTTACTCAAAAAACAAAACGTATTCAATACACATTAATAGGAAAAGCAAAGCCTGGTTGGATAGCAAATGGTATTGTTTTTAGTAATATTCAAACTAAAGAGACTAATCATAAGGTTACCATTTGCGGATATAAACTTTATGCTTCTAATTATAGCTTAGAAATATTGCAAAATTCATTAAATCAAGATTCAAGTGAATACTATATGCTAAAAATTAGAAATAAGATTATTAAAAAATGTAGTGCAAATAATTATGCTACTTTAAATCATGTAGGTTTGTCACAAAACAGGTCAAAAAAGAGTACAGCTTGTGTCACTTCAAGATGTTGGAAAGAGAGTATATTTAATGGAGATAGAACAAAATATCAATACCTTCTAAAGAATGGAACAGAGGTCAAAGATGGACAGTTTACTAGGTATAAAAAAGATGGGTCTATTTATAAAATAGGGCTTTATAAAGATGGTTGTAGAACAGGAACTTGGACACACTATCATACAACTTATCAAACACATGAACCATTTAAGGATATAGTAGTTTATGAAAACTGCAATATTGTATCTTCTAAGAGAATTAAAGGGCATTAAAATAAAAAGGAATAAGATGCAACAAAATGTAGTGTTAGTAACATTGGCTTCATCGATAGTACTTTACCTAAGCGGTAGCTGGATGTTTGGTGAAGTTAGGTTTGTAATTAACATGAGCGAATTTAACCAAGAGATATCATGGTTACTTCAAGTGCCACTTATGTTTTTTATACTTATTTTGATCTTGGGTAGTCTCTTCCTTTTTATTGGCACAGTTACAGAGTTTAGATTTAAAGAGTTTGTAGCAGAAGTTCCTTGGAAAAAGCTTATTGGAAGTATTTTTATTTTTGATGGAATCATAGCTGCTTTTATGTTTATACATGTTTATTTTGATATACAAAGAAGTTTTATAGGACAGCTTTTAGTAGTAGTTTTGCTAGTTACTGTTTATATCTATGGAGCTATTAAGCATGGTATAAATCCTATCTTTTTCTTGGCAAGTCTTGTTGCAACATCAGTTTTGTTGCCATATATATTTTTTGAGGTGATTTCATGATACAAAGAAGATGTCCAAAATGTGAAAATGGTGTCATGAGTGACATGTACACTGCTAGAGGTTGGGGTAAAGAGGGTTTTTATGCGTGTGACAGTTGTACCCATACAAAAAACATATATGAGGGAAGGACAATGGGTCCTTATATAGTTTTTATATTTTTTGAGATGGTCCTATTTTTTCTCTCAAGCAACGTTTCTTTAGTTGAATATACTATATATGGAGTGGTTTTTCTATTTTTGGTTTATCGTATGATTAAGGCTAGAATGCGTGATGTAGAGATTGACAATGACTATCCTATCATAGGTGAGTTTGAAGGTGAGTTCAAGCCAACTGAGATTCAGAAAAAATCTTTAGCTACTTATATGAAAAAAACTCTTAAAACAGGAAGATTGGTAAAGTTAGCAATAGCACTTTTGGTTTTTGTCTCTTATTCCATAATGCTCTATTCTGAAGAGAGCTTGGATTATGTAGATTATATTGGGTACTTTTTTATTGCTATAGTTTTACCTATTTGGTTAGTTATGACAAAGTTTAAAGGGGAGTAGATGAAAAAGATAATTTTAATTCTTATACTTTTACATGTAGGGCTAAATGCCTCAAGTCTTGATGCAGTTATAGTTAAACATGATTGGAGTAAGAAAAAAATAGCAAAGATAGAGAAAATTTTAGAGTTTTCAACTAAAGAGTTTGAATTAGGACTTATAACTCTGTCTGATTTGACCTCATGGAATACAAAGCTTTTTGTAGAAAAAAAGAGAAAGTTAGATATAGAGTATGAGTACAAAGTTAAAGAGGATCCTAGTCTAAAAGGGAGTGATTTTGAAGAGTCTCTTAATTATGTGTCTGCTTTGTTAAACATATCTATACAGCAGGTTAATTTTTATGAAAAAATGATACCAATCATAAAAGACATGGTTAGTGTTGGAGCTATGGCTGGAAGAGATTTTGAGATATACAAACTAAATTCTTTAGAGGCTTATTCGCAGTATGACTATGCTTTGAGTCTGTATAAAGCACAGCATCCTAAAGAGAAAATTCCATATAAATTACCGATAAATATAGTAGAAAAGTTAAATTTTAATTAAATTTTTCTATCCAAAACTTTGGTAGTAATTCTTTTGGAAAGTTTGTAGGAAACTCTTTTTTTATTTCTAGCATCTCTTCATCTGAAGGTACATCATTGCGACTTAAATCATAAATAACTTTCCACTTACCTTCACTTTTTTCCAAGCAAAGTGTAAAAATAATATCTTCAAAATACTCCGTAGAAATACTTGAGCCATCTTCATAGAGTGGCGTAGCAGAAAGCATAGCAAAATCACCTTTCACATGTAAGGCAGATGGTTCTATATGAAATTCATATTTCGGTGTTTTAAGAGTATATTTTTGAGTCACATAGCTCTTTACATGTAGAAGCAATGCAG
>CAZHBU010000034.1:0-7170 GCA_964530865.1 uncultured Sulfurospirillum sp. | reverse complement strand
GATTCTCATGTCTTCAAAAAAGAGCATTTTAGACGTGCAAAACTCTATAATGCCCCTTTTGATGTCATACTCCATAAACGCTTTGGAAGAAGCCACATAGAGTCGTTTGAGGTTGCTAAGGGCAATCGTATACTTCGTCTACATGTAAGCTCAAATTCAAGCTATAAGGCACAAAGTACCATTTTACAGTTTGAGTTTACAGGGCGAAATACAAATGCAATTATTCTCGATGAAGAGGGAACTGTTTTAGAAGCTCTTCGTCACATTGATTCAAGTGTTTCGTATCGCTCAATCAAAGTAGGTGAGCCTCTTGAAGAGTTGCCACCTAAAGAGTTTGAAGAGAAACCATCAAATATTGGTGAAGATGTAGATGAGTATCTTAAAAATGAGTACGTTAAACGTTCACTTATAAGACTAAACCAGATAAAAAACCAAAAACTTATAGCTTTGCAAAAAAAGATAGATAAACTTCAAAAACTTTTAGATAAATTGGATAACGAAGATAAACTTTTAGAGAGAAGTAATAAATTCAACTTCTGGGGAACTTTGGTTTTAAGTAATATTTATAAAGTAAAAGCTTATGAAAAAGTTATAAAACTAGATGATTTTGAAGGAAATGAAGTTGAGATAACTCTTCCAAAAGAGGCAAGAAGTGCAAGTGAAGCGGGTAATATTCTCTTTGAAAGTTCTAAAAAGCTAAAGAGAAAAGCAAAGTCACTCTATAAAGAGAGAGAAAATTTAGAGGGAAAGATAGAGTTTTTCCAAAAGATGCAACGTGCCGTAGAGAGATGTGAAGATGAGAGTGAGATTAACATACTTCTACCTCGTCAAAAGAAAGCAAAAAAAGGTAAAAAAGAGCAGAAATCTTATGAAACTTTTTTCATTGAAGGTTTCAAAGTTATGCTTGGTAAAAATGAAAAAGGTAACATTGAGTTACTTAAAGAGTCAAAAAAGAGAGATATCTGGTTTCATATCAAGGATACTCCTTCATGCCATGTTATAATAAGAACAGATAAAACAAATGTTCCTCAGAGTGTACTAGATTTTGCAGGAAAGATATGCGTAGAGTTTAGTGTGACTAAAAAAGGTACTTATTTGGTCGATTATACTCAAAGAAGGAACGTAACAGTAAAAAATGGTGCAAATGTAGAATATGTAGATTATAAAACTATGCATTTTGAGGAGTAGACTATGGCAATAAGTCCTTTGGGAGCAGTGATATACACTAATCAGAATGTCACTGCAGCCGCGACAAAACAGACTGCTGTTCAAAATAGAGCTGAGATGCAAAATGTCATGGCTAGTGCTATTGCCAACGAAAAAGAGGCAGTTGTTAAAGAAGTTCGTCCTGCTGAAGAGACTTACAAGATAGACCCAGAAAAAGAGCATCAAAAACAGAAAAATGAAGAAGAGAGTGGTGCAAAAGAAGAAGAGACTACAAGAGATACAAAACATAAACACTTAAGAGATAGTGAAGATGATGACACTCCACCTACTACAAGACTAGATATAACAGTATAAGCAAAAATATACCAAATTTTTGATAAAATAATTAAAATTTCTAAGGCTATATTTATGAATATTAAAGACGTATATAACGACAATAAGCAGAGAATTTTAACAGGACTTGTTCTTTTGGGAGTTGCTGTTTTAACGGCTGCCATGGATAGCTTGTTTCTTACATGGGCAATACTAGGTATTGCTTATATGTTTGCTTTTTATGAGGCTATGAAACTTTTTGGTGAAAAAGATAATAAGCTTTATGTTTACGCTGTTTTAGTATGGTGTGCAGCTGCTTTTTACCCTTATCCTGAAGGCTTGATATTTGTTATTTTAGTAGTAGCAACTTCATTTATGGCCCATAAAAAAAAGGTCAATTATAAAGCGTTAGCTCCATTTTTCTATCCTTCGATCTCAATGCTATTTTTGTTTACGCTTTATAAAGACTTTGGTATGAGTAACCTTGTGTGGTTAGTTGTGGTAGTTGCTTCAACTGATACAGCCGCGTATTTTGTAGGTAAAGGTATTGGTAAAACTTCATTCTCTATCACCTCGCCAAATAAGACATGGGAAGGTGTTATAGGTGGCATAACCGTTGCTACTATTGCAGGAACTTTTGTAGGTCTTATGCACTATTCGTTAACAATCGCTATTTTAACTTCGTTTTTAGTATCCGTATCTTCTGTATGGGGAGATCTGTTTGAGAGTTACTTGAAGCGTGAGGCTGGGGTAAAAGATAGTGGCTCTATATTTCCAGGTCACGGTGGTTTTTTAGATAGACTTGATGGATATCTTTTCGGAGTTGTCATGATGGTTTTTGTCCTAAGAGGAATAGCTTAATTGATACTGCTTGGTTCAACCGGCTCAATCGGAGTAAATACACTCAAAATTGCAGATGAATTTTCTCTACATGTAGAGACACTTGTAGCTGGTACGAACATAGAACTTTTAAATAAACAGATAGAAAAATATAAGCCATCATTCGTTTGTGTAGCTACAAAAGAGTTATCTCTACATGTAAAGCACGAAAACGTTTTTTATGGTTCACAAGGGATCATAGAAGTTATAGAGCGTTCTGAGTCAGACTTAGTAGTAAATGCTCTTGTGGGCTTTACGGGACTTGCTCCAACTATAAAAACACTTGAACTTGGCAAAAAACTGGCTCTTGCAAACAAAGAATCTCTAGTGGTTGCAGGACATCTTTTGGATTGTTCAAAAATCACACCGATTGATAGCGAACATTTTGGACTTTGGTATCTTCAAAGTGGACGTGCAATAGAAAAGATGACTATCATGGCAAGCGGCGGAGCTTTTCGTGATACACCTTTAAATGAACTTGCTTTACAAACTCCAGCTCAAGCTCTAAAACACCCAAACTGGTCAATGGGAAGAAAGATAACCATAGATAGTGCGACTATGACAAACAAACTTTTTGAACTTCTTGAAGCAAAGTGGCTTTTTGATATAGATAACCTAGATGCTATCATGGAGACTCGCTCAGTCATACACGCAATGATAGACTTCAAAGATGGAAGTAGCACAGCACAACTTGCCGATGCCGATATGCGTTTGCCTATAGCCTATGCACTTCTTGGAAAAGTAGACAAAGCCATAGTAAAACCAGTAGATTTATGCAAAATAGGACAGTTAGAGTTTAGAGAACTAACAAGCGATAGGTATCCAATTTGGGAGATAAAAAATTCACTTCTTCAAAATCCAAAACGTGGTGTTGTTGTAAATGCAGCTAATGAGATAGCAATTGATAAGTTTTTTAAAAATGAGATTAACATACTAGAACTTGCAGAGTTTACAAAAAAAGCATATAAAAAGTTTGAAGATGTAAATCCTAGAAGCCTAGATGAGATATTTGAGATAGACAAAGAAGTCAGGGCTTATTGTAGTAAATGATGTTTAACTACTGTTTTAATGTGAAAGCAGTAGTTAAATATCTAAGGAGGATATGTGCAAAGTACAGATTATAACTTTAGCTTGAAAGAGAGCATTGTTGGTCTTCAGTTTTTATTTGTTGCGTTTGGTGCGCTTGTTTTAGTTCCTATATTGACAGGACTTAACCCTAGTGTTGCGTTGTTTACAGCGGGTATTGGAACTCTTATATTCCAACTTGTAAACAAAGAAGCGGTTCCGCCGATTTTTTTGGCTTCTTCATTTGCTTTTATAGCTCCAATTATCTATGGAGTACAGACTTGGGGAATTGCTGGGACCATGAGTGGGCTGTTTGCCGCAGGACTTTTTTATATAGTTCTTAGTTTTCTTGTTCGTGTAAAAGGTAGTGATTTTTTACATAACATTTTACCAGCAGTTGTAGTTGGACCAGTTATTATGACTATCGGTCTTATACTCTCTCCTGTTGCTGTTTTTATGGCTATGGGAAAAACTGGTGATGGTTCTATTGTTCTTGTTGATTTTCCAATTGCAATTACGATTTCACTTATTACTTTAGCGGTTGTTCTTTTTACTACACTTTTAGGAAAAGGTATCTTTAGACTGTTACCAATTCTTTGTGGTATTGTTGTTGGATATATAGTATCTTTTGCTTTTGGAATTATAAGCTTTGACGCAGTTGCAACTGCTCCTTGGTTTGCTATACCAGCATTTGTTGCACCTGAATTTAATATAGAAGCTATTATCTATATACTTCCTATCGCTATTGCTCCAGCAGTTGAGCATATAGGAGATATGTTAGCTATCTCAAATGTAACAAAAAGAGACTATTTACAAAAACCAGGTCTTAAAAACACTCTTCTTGGTGATGGACTTGCAACAAGTGCAGCAGCACTTTTTGGTGGACCACCAAATACAACTTACTCAGAAGTTACAGGAGCTGTAACTATCTCAAAAGCATTTAATCCAGCTATTATGACTTGGGCAGCCTTGTTTGCAATTGTTTTAGCATTTGTTGGAAAATTGGGCGCACTTTTAGGAACTATTCCAGTTCCAGTTATGGGTGGAATTTTACTTCTTTTATTTGGTATTATTGCTTCAATTGGAATGGGAACTTTAATTAAAGAAAAAGTTGACTTACAAGATCCACGCAACATGATTATCGTATCTATCATTTTAGTTTTTGCTATTGGTGGTATGAGTTTTAACTTTGGTGGAGTTGGTTTTAGTGGTATTGGGCTTGGTGCTATTGTTGGCATAATTTTAAATTTAGTTTTACCAAAAACAAAACATTTAGACGGATACTAGACAAGAGGGCTACTATATGGAGATATTTCGTATCATTTTTGCTGTAGTAGCCACCCTTGTTATGGTTGGGCTAAACACCTATGTTTATCGTAGGTTTTTAGCAAAACTAAAACCTCTTCAAAAGTATAGAACTTTTTTTAAATGGCTAGTTATAGTTATTAGCCTTTGTGAACTACTTTTCTTTCTTACTCTTCGATCTTCGCAAATGCCGAGTTCTCTTTTTACACTTTTTTCATCTTTAATTGGTATGTCATTCATGTTTTTTTGTTTGGCTATTGTTTATGATATTTTTCATATCCCATTGAAAAAGATACCATTTGATAAGTCAAGAAGATTGATGTTAAAAACCATACTAGATGTCACAATGCTCATTTTAGCTCTATCATATATACTCAGAGGTTTTTTTAATGGCTTTAAAAAACCAGCTATAAAAGAGGTAAATATAACCATAAAAGGGCTCAAAAGAGAGTTAAATATAGTTCAGATTAGTGATGTGCACATAGGCAAGAGTCTAGGCAAAGAGTTTATGGAAAATATAGTAAAAGACATCAACACCCTTGATGCAGACATAGTAGTTATAACTGGCGATTTAGTTGACTTACATGTAGACAATATTGAAGATAAGCTAGATTCTCTAAAAGAGATAAAAAGTAGATTTGGAGTCTATTTTGTAAGTGGAAATCATGAGTACTTTCATGGAGTAGTGGCTATATGTGAGCATTTAAAATCTTTACATGTAAAGGTTTTAACAAATGAAAGCGTAGTTATAGATGGGTTAATAAACTTGGCTGGAATTACGGACTTGATGGGAAGACGACTTGGCATACTAAAACCAGATTTACAAAAAGCTCTTCTACATGTAGACTCTAATTTGCCAACTGTTTTACTAGCTCATCAACCAAAAATAACAAATGAGTTAAAAAATGAAAAAATAGATTTGATTTTGAGTGGGCACACTCATGCAGGTCAGATTTTTCCTTTTGGGCTTCTTGTTTTACTCGATCAGCCTTATTTAAAAGGGCTTTATCAGCACTCTAAAAATACACAGATTTTTGTGAGTAGTGGTGCAGGTTATTGGGGACCACCGATTCGCGTTATGGCTCCAAGTGAGATAGTCAAAATTAGATTAAACCCATCTCTTTAAAATGATTTTGATTACACTTGCTTCACCTTTGTGACCATTGCCTTCGTTTAGTGTTACTATCTCTTGTGAGAGCTTGTGTATAGTACAAGGTAGGCTTTCAAATAGTTTATATAATTCATCTAACTCATAAAGTAGATTGGTATCTTTTGGACCACCACTTAAAAAGTTGATTTGGTCTACGCTAAAGAGTTCTGCTATGAAGTAACCATTTTCTTTTAGAGCTCCTATAGCTTTGATGAACATATCTTTTTGCTCATTTCTCTCTAAGTGCATAAATGAAGAGATGATTGCATCATATTTGTGTAGTGCTTGCCAATTTTCAATTAGTGTGTGCCTTACTGTTATTGCACAGTTTTCGTCTAAAGCTCTTTTTTGCAGTTTTTTTAGGCCTATATCAGAAGCATCAAGAGCCTCTACATGTAATCCTTGTTTTGCTAAAAAAAGAGCATTTCTACCCTCTCCCTCTCCTAAACATAAAACTTTAGAGTTTTTTTCTATGAGATGTGAGTTATCTTTTATAAAACTATTTGGTTCTATGCCATATAAAAAACCATCACGAGAAAATTTACTATTCCATAATTCTTGCATAAAATCAATCCTTTTTTATCAATGATATTGTACCATATAAACAAAAGGATTATAGATGACATACCCAAAATTTTATGATGAAGTAGAAAAAATAGTTATTACAGATGAGCTTTCAGATACTCTTGGAGCTTTTGAAGGTGGAGTTATAGAGTTTTCTTATTTAGATGTTGCAAAGAGTGCAGGACATAGTTGCCCTACTGTAGCAGGAGCTTTCTTAATGCTTAAAGAAGGATTAAAGAGATTTGATAACCCAAAAAGGGGTGAAATCAATGCTTACCTTAAAGATGACATGAGTGAAGGTGTAACAGGGGTTATCTCAAACGTTATAGCACAAGTGACTGGCTCTACATGTAAGAGTGGTTTTCATGGTCTTGGAGGAAAGTTTGACAGACGTGGTTTGATGCACTTTAATGCAGACATTATTTCATCTATGAGGCTGGTAGATAGAAGTGGTAAAGTTGTAGATATAGATTATGATCCAAATGGATTGGCTCCAAATCCAAAAATGAGTCCACTTATGCAAAAAACACTTTCAGGAAGTGCAACACAAGAAGAGAAAAACGAATTTAAAGAGCTTTGGCAAGAGCGTGTAGAGAGAATTCTAAAGTTTCCAGAGGTAGTAATAACCATAAAAACATAGTACAATATTGATTCTACTTTTACAAGGAAATTGAGTGAGTCTTTTTGATGAAAAAAATCTAATCAAATGGGTAGTTATTTTACCTATA
>CAZHBU010000033.1:20940-23164 GCA_964530865.1 uncultured Sulfurospirillum sp. | reverse complement strand
AGTAAATTTGAACCATACCTAGCCCTAGAAGCGAGTGCGGGGAGTGGAAAGACTTATGCGCTTTCTGTTCGTTATATTGCACTTCTTTATCTTGGGGCAAATCCTTCTAAAATACTTACTCTTACTTTTACAAACAAAGCAGCGGCGGAGATGAAAAGTCGTATCTGTGAAGTTTTAAAAGATTTGGAAAACAGAAGTGAGCTAGAACATATAAGTGAACAAGTTGGGATTACGACAGAAGAAATTTTAGAAAGAAAAGATGCAGTTCTTGAGCAGTTTTTGAGTGAAGATTTGATTATTTCTACTATTGATTCATTTTTTGCAAAGATTTTGCGTAAGTTTGCACTCAATGCTGGGTTTATGCCTGATTTTAAAATAGAGACAGACACTCTACATGTAGAAGTTCTAGAAAGATTTTTGAGGATTTGCATACAAGAGAAGAAGTACGAAACACTATTGAAATTTAGCATCAATGAACAGAAAAAACTCTCTGATGTATTTGCTCTTTTCGATGAGTTTTATGACAAAGAGAGTGAATTTGACCCTAAAAAAGTTGAGAAAGCTCTACATGTAAACCCAAAACAGGTTCTATCAGTCATGGAAAACTTAAAAGAGTTGTTTGCAAAAGAGGGAGCAAAAGAGAGTGTTTTAAAAACTTTTGATGCGGACTCTATAGCTGAAGTAGTTAAAAAGAAGTATTTAGCCAAAGACGACTTAGAGTACTGGCAGTACAAAAAACACGTTACGCCTGCTATAAGTGAGCTTTTTGAGAGTCTAAAAGTGGTTTTGGCAAACTATCTTAATGAGAGAGAAAAGTACCTTCTAGGTGAACTTAGTGAGCTTTTCTATATTTACAAGTATGCTTTGAGAAGTGTAAACAAAGAGCTTTCAACTCTTAGTTTTGCAGATGTAACAAATGCTCTCTATACGCTTCTTGAAGATGAGATTTCAAAAGAGTTCTTGTACTTTAGGTTAGATGGAAAAATAGAGCATATCCTCATAGATGAGTTTCAAGATACAAACATAATGCAGTATAAAATTTTAGCACCTCTTATGAGTGAAATTGTTTCAGGTGTTGGTTCTAGCGAGTTTAAATCTCTATTTTTCGTGGGTGACATAAAACAATCAATTTATCGTTTTCGTGGTGGAGCAAAAGAGCTTTTTAAGTATGCAAGAGAACAGTTTGGTGTCGAAATAAAAGTTCTTGATACAAACTATAGAAGTAGTATGAACGTAGTAGAGTATGTAAATGAAGTTTTTATTGACAAGATAAATGGCTATGAACCTCAAAAAGTAAACTCTAAAAAAGAGGGTTTTGTGGAGGTTGCTTTTGGCGAAGAGATAGAGGATTTGGTTTTAGAAAAAGTAAAGTTTTTACTTGAAGAGGGAGTGCATCCAAAAGACATAGCAATCTTAACTCATCAAAACAAAGATGCTAAAACACTTAAAGATAAACTATTAGAAAATATTGAAAACATAAATGTTCAAACAGAAGCGACTATAAAACTCATAAGCGTGCCAATAGTAGGTGCAATTTTAGATTTACTGAAGTATGCTTACTTTAAAGACGAAATCTATAAGCAGAACTTTTTAGTTGCTATTGGGTTTGATTGGAAAGAGTCACTAGATATGAGTTGGTTAAATATAAACAGAACTCCTATGCAACTCATCATCGCAATTGTACGAAGATATGAGATATTTGATAACGATATGGACCTCATAAAGCTAGTGGAACTAAGTAGTCGCTATGAAGATATAGAGATCTTTTTGTTTGAGTGCGATAGCTTTGGTGAAGATGCAAAGAGTGAAGATAACGATGGCATAAAAATCTTGACTATTCACAAGTCAAAAGGTTTGGAGTTTGAGCATGTCATAGTCGTCGATAGGCTTGGAAGTAAACGAGGAGGTGGTGGAACACTTCTGTATGAGTACGATGACATAGATTTGGTAGGGATTTATCAACGAGTGAGCCAAAGAGAGTTCATAGACGAAAAGTATGCATTAGCAAAAGTCAAAGAGGAAGTTTTAGAAAAAGAAGATGTTTTAAATATGCACTATGTCGCTTTTACAAGGGCTGAGAGTTCTTTGATAGTAGTAGCAAAAAATAAAAGTAGTGCTTATGAGCATTTGGAACTTGAAGAGTTAAAAAGAGGAGCGGTAGAGGTAAGAGAGAGTTCTACATGTAGCGAAAAGTCTCTACATGTAATGAATCAAACTTTACAAT
>CAZHBU010000033.1:0-20840 GCA_964530865.1 uncultured Sulfurospirillum sp. | reverse complement strand
GAGAGTTCTACATGTAGCGAAAAGTCTCTACATGTAATGAATCAAACTTTACAATCTCACGGAACGCAAGAGAGTACCAAAAAAGATGAAACAGTTGAGTTAGACCACTTTGCCATAACTTATGGTCTTGCTATGCATCACTGCTTAGAAATGATGAGTGAGTTTACAAAAGACTCACTTGATAATGCGTATATATCTACATGTAACAGATACTCCATAGTTTTAAGTACAAAAAATCTTAGTAGTATCTATCAAAGAATTGAGATGCTTTTGAGTAATGAAGAGTTTTTAACTTTAGTAGAGGGTGGAAAGCTTTATAAAGAACAACCTTTAGTGTTTGGTGGCGAGAGAAAACAGATAGATTTGTTAGTAGAAAAAGATGATGAGGTAGTTGTAATTGACTATAAAAGCTCCTTACATGTAAACGACTCTCATTTGGTTCAAATAGGGCTTTATAAGAAGGCCATGAGTAAAATAAGCAGTAAAAAAGTGTCGGCATATCTTGTGTATTTGAGAGATGGAGGGATAAAACTTATAAGAAGCTAAAATTCAACTTGCTTTAAGTAAAATTCACCTATACTTCTTTCTCAAATAAAAATGAAGGTAATTAGAATGAAATTGACTAAATCAATTAAATCTAACGAAGTACAACGCGACTGGATCGTTGTTGATGCTGGCGGTAAGAGATTCGGTAGAGTTCTTACAGAAGTTGCAACACTTCTTAGAGGTAAACACAAGCCTTGCTTTACTCCAAATGTTGATTGTGGTGACTATGTAGTTATCATCAACGCAGAGAAAGTAGAGTTTAGTGGTAATAAACTAGATGTTAAAGAGTACTATAGACACACTGGATATTTCGGTGGTGTTAGAAGTGATAAACTTGCAGATCTTTTAGAGAACAACCCAGCTAAGCTGTATAGATTAGCTATTCGTGGTATGCTTCCTAAGACAAATCTTGCAAAAGATATGATTAAAAAACTAAAAGTTTATGCAGGTAGTGAGCATCCTCATACTGCACAAGTAGCAGGAGACAAATAATGGCAAAAGTATACGCAACTGGTAAAAGAAAAAGTGCAATCGCTAAAGTATGGGTAGCACCAGGTTCTGGTAACATTACTGTTAATGGTCTTGATTTAGATGGATGGTTAGGTGGTCATGAGACTATCAAGATGAAAGTTCGTCAGCCACTAGTAGTAACTAGACAAGCTACTAACTTTGATGTAAAAGCTACAACTCTTGGTGGTGGTTACTCAGCTCAAGCAGAAGCTTTGAGACATGGAATTTCAAAAGCATTAGCTTCTATGGACCCTGAGTTCAGAGCAGAGCTTAAGCCTTTAGGACTTCTTACACGTGACTCAAGAACAGTTGAGCGTAAGAAATTTGGTAGAAAGAAAGCAAGAAAATCTCCACAGTTCAGTAAGCGTTAATCGTTATTGGTACTATTCAAAGAGAAGTTTTTACTTCTCTTTGTCCTCCTAAAAAATGAAAATTCTCATAAGTGCATGTCTATTTGGACAAAATGTTAAATACGATGGCAATCATAACTCTATATTAGAAAATTTATTTATAAAAAAACTACACTCATTAGATATGTTAGTACCTTTTTGCCCAGAAGTTGAGGGTGGTTTACCCACTCCAAGAGTTCCTGTAGAAATTATTAATGAAAAAGCCATAAATCAAATAGGTGAAGACAAAACTTCTTTTTTTCTAAAAGGTGCAGAAAAAACTCTGGAACTTTGTCAAAAAAATGATATAAAATATGCTATTTTGAAGTTTCGTAGCCCGTCTTGTGGTAGTAATCAGATTTATGATGGTACATTTACTCATACGCTGATAGAGGGTGATGGGATATGCACACAATTACTGAAAAAGAACGGTATTATGGTATTTAGTGAAAAAAATTTTGATGAGTTAGAAAAACTGCTTTAATAAGACACATTTTATCTTATTTACTTTTTATTTATAAATAGTTAAAAGAGTGTTTAGATAAAAACTATATACTTTCATTACCAAGACAAAAACCTCCTTTTTGTGGTAAAACTTATAAATTTTAAAATCAAGCGTTCTGGTTGCCCACCAAGAGCGCTTTTTTTTTGCCCGATTTTTTAGTACAATACAAGATGAAAAAAATACTTTTAATATTTATATTATCTCTACATGTAAGCGCTTCAACACTACACATGTCTATTTCTGCAAGTCCAGCAAGGGTGAACCCTATACTTTCGACTGATTCTGTAAGTAGTGAGATAACAAGATGGATATTTAACGGACTCATAACTTACGATAAAAATGCAAATATAAAGATGGATTTGGCGAAGAGCTATCAGTTTGTAGATGATACTACTTTAGAGTTTGAGTTACGTTCAGATGTTTTTTGGAGTGATGGTAAACCTTTTACTGCTAAAGATGTACTCTTTACATATAACACAATTATTTCACCAAAAATATATACTCCTTACTCTTCAGGCTTTAGACATATAGAATCAGTAAAGATGATAGATAATTATAAGCTAGTGGTTAAATATAAATATCCTTATTTTAAAGCACTTGAAACTTGGATGATGGAGATACTTCCTGAGCATATATTAAAAAATGAAAAAGATTTGATGACTTCTAAGTTCAATCAGTCACCAATTGGAACAGGGCCTTATATGTTAAAAAAGTTTTCCATTTCAAATGATATAGTCATAAATGCAAATCCAACATACTTTGTCCATAAGCCAAATATAGATAAGATCATATTTCATTTTCTACCAGATAGTTCTGCTAAATTTTTGATGTTAAAATCAAGAAAATTAGATGTTGGTAACTTGACTCCACTTCAACTTGAACGTCAGATTGATGAAGATTTTAAGAAAAACTTCTCCATTTATGAAGATTTAGCTCACTCTTACTCTTATGTTGGATTTAATCTTACTCTTGATAAGTTCAAAGATAAAAGAGTAAGAAAAGCTTTGAGTATGGTGATAGATAGAGACGAGTTAGTGGATATTCTTTACTTTGGACACGGGCAAGTTTGTAGTGGTCCTTTTATGCCAGGAACTGGAGCATTTAACAAGGATGTAAAAGCTCCAAAACAAAATATTAAAGAGGCAAAAAAATTGCTTAAAGAGTTGGGCTATGATGAGTCAAATCCACTGGAGTTTACGCTAACAACAAACGCTGGAAGCTCTGGCAGTTATGCAGCAGAAGTTTTACAACATCAGTTAAAGAAAGCCGGTGTTATCATGAAACTAAGAGTCATGGAGTGGCAAGCTTTTTTAAATACAGTAGTACTTCCTAGAAACTTTGAAGCAGTTCTCATGGGTTGGAGTTTGGGACTTAAACCAGATGCTTACAGTATTTGGCATAGTGAATCCATAAAAAAAGGTGGATTTAACTTTGTAGGCTATAAAAATGAGAGAGTAGATACTCTTATAAAAAAAGCTGAGAAGATAGTTGACCAAGAGAAATTTGATGAGATTTATAGAAAAATTTTTAGAGAAATAGCTGAAGATGAGCCATATCTATTTTTAGTTATTCCAAACTCTATTACTGTTGTAAACAAAGATATAGAACCAGTATCTCCATCCATAATTGGAGTTATGCATAATGTTATTGAGTGGATTAAGAAACCTTAATCTAAAGTTATGGTAAAATAAGAAATTAATAAATTCTAAGGGTAAATCATGAAAAATATAGTAGTTTTAATAGCAGTATTAGTGTCTTTTTCTTTCGGAAAAAGTATATATAAAAAGGTTGATGATGCAACAAACTCTGGTGTGACAGTAGGTTCGGCCATTCCTGAAGAAAACCGCCCAGATGGTTTTATCATAAAACATCCTAAAGATGAAGTTGTTTTTAATAAATCTGGTAAAGTTTTAGATGAAGATGGAAACATAAAGTTGATTAGAGTAAATGTAAAATTTGACTTTGATAGTTATGATCTAAAAAGTGAATATAAAAACGACATAAGTAAAGCTGTTAAGTTTCTAAAAAAACATAAAACATTAATAGCAACAATAGAAGGACATACTGATTCAAAAGGTACGCATGAATATAACTATAATTTATCTCAACTAAGAGCAAAAAAAGTAGCATTATCATTGGTTCATAGGGGTATAAGTAAAGATAGACTTATAACTAAAGGTTTTGGAGAGACTGTTCCTCTAGCTTCAAATGAGAATAAAGAGGGAAGAGCACAAAATAGAAGAGTAGATATAAGTTTTAACAAGTAAAGGAGAAATATTTATGAAAAAAGTATTGCTATCATTGATAGTAGCATCTGCATTAGCATTTGCAGGACAAGGGAACCATAACAGTGAGCTATCGGTTACTCTTGGAGGAGTAAAACCTGAAGGAAATTTAGACTTAGAAAATGAGCTAAATTTAGGTTTGAGATATGGTGTGTATGTTCAAGATATGTTTTTTGATATAGTTGAGGGTGGACTTGAGAGGGCAAGTGGAGTAAAGTATGATAACTCTAATGAAAAAACAGATATAAACCGTTTTTTTGTAAATCTTGTAAAAGAGTATGACTTATCAAAAGATACAGCACTATATGCTCTGGTTGGTATTGGATATGAAGACTATAGAAATCCAATGTTTGACAACAGTGATGATGGATTTGTGCAATATGGCGTAGGGGTTAAACAGTGGCTAGCAGACTCTTTTGCATTAAAAGCAGAAGTAAGACATGGCATAACTTTTAGTGGGAACAATAATCTTTTTTATAATTTAGGTTTTGTAATTCCATTTGGGAAAAAAGCACAAACTAAAATGCCTATAAAGAGTGAGCCTATCGTAATACAAAAGAAACCTGAACCAACACCAATTGTAGCAAAGAAAGAGCCAAAGCCTGTTATTGTAGTTGTTTCTAAAGATGATGATAATGATGGAATTTTAAATGAGAATGATAATTGTCCAACAACACCAGCAGGAAAAGTAGTAGATAGTAATGGTTGTTTAAAGATAGTTCGTTTACATGTAAATTTCGCTCATGATAAGGCTGATATAGATCAAGAGTATACACCACGTATAAAAGAGGTAGTAAATTTTTTGAATGACAATGATAGCTATAGTGTTAATCTTGATGGACATACAGATTCAAGAGGTAGAGAAAAGTATAATCTCGCTTTGTCTGTTAGAAGAGCAAATGCAGTAGCAAATGAGCTGATAAAGCAAGGTATAAGTAAAGATAAAATTACAGTTAAAGGTTTTGGTGAATCAACTCCAATAGCAACAAATAAGAGTGAAGATGGCAGAGCTCAAAATAGAAGAGTTGATACTAGTTTTAATAAATAAAGGAAGATAAATGGAAGAAAATTTAAGTTTGATTATGAGTTATATCACAATATATGGTATTAAAGTGTTGGGATCAATTGCAATATTTTTTATTGGTAAGTGGGCAGCAAGATTTATCACATCTTTAGTCCTTAAGATAATGAAAAAGGCAAATGTTGATGAAACGTTATCAAAATTTATATCAAAATTAACATATGGTATTCTTATAGCATTTGTTGTTATGTCTGCACTTAGTAATTTAGGGGTAGATACAACTTCATTTTTAGCGATGTTTGGTGCTGCTGGTTTAGCAGTAGGTCTCGCATTTAAAGATACTTTTGCAAACATAGGTGCTGGTATACTTCTAATCTTTTTTAGACCATTTAAAATTGGAGATTTTATAACTGTTGCTGGTGAGACTGGTACAGTAGAAGAGATTAGCCTTTTTGCTACAAGTTTAGGAACATTAGACAATAAATATATACTTATTCCAAATGGTTCTATTGTTGGTGGAGTCATAACAAACTATTCTAAAAAAGCGACTAGAAGAGTTGATTTAGTTTTTGGTATTGGTTATGATGATGATTTAAAACTAGCAAAGAAAACTTTAGAAGAGATAGGACTTAGTGACGAGAGAGTTTTAGTTGAACCTGCACCATTTGTGGCTGTTGGAGAGCTTGGAGATAGTAGTGTAAACTTTACAGTAAGATTTTGGGTAAATACACCAGATTATTGGGCTGTTCATTTTGATACTATTGAAAAAGTAAAACTTATATTTGATGAAAAAGGAATCTCTATTCCTTATCCTCAGATGGATATACATACTAAAAATTAGTAAATCTAAGATATAATATAGCCTTACATTTAAAGGCTATATTATAATGACAATACTTTTTGACTTAGATGGAACTCTTATTGACTCTACGGATGCAATCTTAGAGGGATTTGAAGTTGCATATAATACTTTTGGTGAGCCTGCTCCATACTCAGAAGATATAAAGTCCTTTATAGGTTATCCTCTTGATATTATGTTTGAAAGGCTTGGATGCAAAGGAGATAAGTGGGATTATGTTGATGCTTATAAAAAACATTACCGTATAATCTCACGTGCTAAAACATCACTACTTTCTCTTGCACGTGAAGCAATAGAAGAGGCTAGAAGATTTGCAACACTTGGAATAGTAACAACAAAAACTGCTAAATACTCCGAAGAGTTATTGGAACACATGGGAGTAATGCACCATTTTGATGTTCTTATTGGTAGAGAGAGTGTAGAAAATCCAAAACCTCATGCAGAACCAATACATAAGGCAATAAAACATTTAGATGCCTCTTATGAATCTACCTGGATGATAGGTGATACTCTTCTTGACATTCATTCAGCAAATAGTGCTGGTATAAAATCTATAGGTGTTTTATGTGGTTATGGTAAAAAAAATGAATTAGAAAAATATACAAAATACATAACAGATACTGCATTTGATGCAGTAAAGTTAATTAATTCGTAAAATCTCATTTTTTTTACATATAGTTTATATACAATAATAAAATTAAGTGATTTTATTTAAAGTTATATTAACTAATAGGTATTAGTTACCTATTTATATGTTATTAAGATAATGACAAGTAAAATAAGAATAATTAATTAAACAAGGGGAATGACACATGGCAAAAATTATGAAGACTATGGACGGTAATGAAGCTGCAGCATATGCATCTTATGCATTTACCGAAGTTGCGGGGATTTATCCTATTACACCATCATCACCAATGGCAGATTTTACAGAGATTTGGGCTGCACAAGGAAAAAAAAACCTTTTTGGTATGCCAGTAAAGGTAGTTGAACTTCAAAGTGAAGGTGGAGCAGCAGGAACTGTTCATGGTTCACTACAAGCAGGAGCACTTACTACAACGTACACAGCATCTCAAGGGCTTTTATTAAAGATACCTAATATGTATAAAATGGCAGGGCAACTTCTTCCAAGTGTTATTCACGTTAGTGCTAGAACACTTGCAACTCATGCACTTTCTATTTTTGGTGATCACCAAGATGTTTATGCAGCTCGTCAAACTGGTTATGCAATGCTTGCAACTAGCTCAGTTCAAGAAGTTATGGATCTTGCGGGCGTTGCTCACCTAGCAGCAATCAAAGGGCGTGTTCCTTTTATGCATTTCTTTGATGGTTTTAGAACTTCTCATGAAATTCAAAAAATTGAAGTTATGAATTATGACGTGTATGACAGACTTGTTGACAAAGTTGCAATTCAAACTTTTAGAGATGAAGCGCTAAACCCAGAAACTCCAAAAACTCGTGGTACTGCTCAAAATGATGATATTTATTTTCAAGGAAGAGAAGCACAAAACAAATTTTATGATGCACTTCCTGATATTGTAAATAATTATATGAAAGAGATTTCTAAAGAGACTGGTCGTGAGTATAAGCCTTTTACCTACTATGGAGCTAAAGATGCTGAACATATTATCATTGCTATGGGTTCTGTGATTGAAGCTACGAAAGAGACAGTTGACATGCTTATGGCTAAGGGTGAAAAAGTAGGTGTAATTACAGTTCATCTTTATCGTCCATTTAGTGCAAAATATTTCTTTGATGTTCTTCCAGATTCAGTTAAAAAAATCTCAGTACTTGATAGAACAAAAGAGTCAGGTTCAGTTGGCGAACCACTATACTTAGATATAAGAAGCATTTTCTACGGACTTAAAAATGCTCCAGTTATCGTAGGTGGTCGTTATGGACTTTCATCTAAAGATGTTAATCCTGCACAAGTTGTAGCAGTATTTGATAATCTTAAAAAAGATGAGCCTAAAAATAGTTTTACAGTTGGTATTGTTGATGATGTTACTCATACTTCAATAGAAGTTGGTGAGAACTTAAGTCTTGGCGGAGCTGATACTAAAGAGTGTCTTTTTTATGGACTTGGAGCTGATGGTACTGTTGGTGCAAACAAAAACTCAGTAAAGATTATCGGTGATAAGACTGATCTTTATGCACAAGCTTATTTTGCTTATGACTCTAAAAAGTCTGGTGGTTACACAAGAAGTCACGTTAGATTTGGAAAAGAGCCTATCCGTTCTACTTACTTAGTTTCAAGACCTGATTTTGTTGCATGTACAGTAGCTGGATATGTTGAACTTTATGACATGATAGGTGGTCTTAAAAATGGTGGAACTTTCTTACTAAACTCTATTTGGAGCAAAGAAGATACAGTTGCAAAAATGCCAAATCATGTTAAAAAAACTTTAGCAGATAAAAAAGCAAAATTTTATATTATAAATGCAACTAAACTAGCACGTGACATTGGTTTAGGCGGTAGAACAAATACAATTATGCAAGCTGCTTTCTTTAAACTTGCAGAAATTATAGATTTTGAAGATGCTAAAAAATTCATGAAAGAGTTTGCACATAAATCTTACATTAATAAAGGTGAAAAGATAGTTGAGCTTAACTACAAAGCAATCGATGCAGGAGAGGGTGGAATTGAAGAAGTTACAGTAGATGCTGCTTGGTCAACTCTTGATATTAGTGTAGCAAAAGCAGATGCTAAGTATGTTGGTACTGATTTTGTTGAAAAAATTGCAAAACCTGTAAATGCTGCAAAAGGCGATAGCCTCCCAGTTTCTATTTTTGATGGTTACGAAGATGGTTCATTTGAAAATGGAACTTCACAGTATGAAAAACGTGGAATTGGTGTTATGGTTCCTAAGTGGATTGAAGAAAACTGTATCCAGTGTAACCAGTGTGCATTTGTATGTCCTCACGCAGTAATTAGACCTTTCTTGATTAGTGAAGATGAGATGGATAAAGCGCCTGAAGGTGTTAAAAACCATGTTCTTGATGCTAAAGGTAAAGAGGTTAAAGGAAAAGGATTTAAATATAAAATCCAAACTTCTGTACTAGATTGTACTGGTTGTGACCTTTGTGCTCAAATCTGTCCTTCAAAAGAGAAATCACTTGTTATGGTTCCACTAGCAGAAGAAGTAGACGCTGGTGAGCAGACAAATGCTGATTATCTGTTTAACGAAGTAACTTATAAAGATGACTTTATGTCAAAGAGCACTGTAAAAGGTTCTCAGTTTGCTAAGCCATTATTTGAATTCCATGCTGCATGTCCTGGTTGTGGAGAGACTCCATATATCACTTTAGCAACTCAGTTATTTGGTAACAGAATGATGATTGCAAATGCAACTGGTTGTTCTTCAATCTACGGTGGATCTGCTCCAACTACACCTTATAGAAAAGATGACAATGGCGAAGGTCCAGCATGGGCTAACTCACTATTTGAAGATAATGCAGAGTTTGGTATGGGTATGGAAGTGGCAATGGAAACTATCCGTCACCGTATAGAAAACATCATGATTACAAATATGGAAGCTGCACCAAATGCACTTACAGCTCTTTATAAAGATTGGATTGAGCATAGAAAAGATGGCAAGAAAACTCAAGAGATAAGAGATATGTTAGTACCTCAACTTGAAGCAAATCAAGATGTAGATGGTGTTAAAGATTTACTTTCTCTAAAGAAATACTTAGTTAAAAAATCTCAATGGATCATCGGTGGTGATGGTTGGGCTTACGATATTGGTTATGGTGGACTTGACCATGTTCTTGCAAGTGGTGAGAATGTAAATGTTCTTGTTCTTGATACAGAAGTTTACTCAAACACTGGTGGACAGAGTTCAAAATCTGCTCGTACAGGTTCAATCGCTCAGTTTACTGCGTCTGGTAAATCAACACAGAAGAAAGACTTAGGTTATATCTCTATGACTTATGGTAACATCTATGTTGCACAAATCAACTCAAACGCTTCACAAGCACAAACACTAAAAGCAATCGAAGCTGCTGAGGCTTATGATGGACCTTCATTGTTGATCGCTTATTCTCCTTGTATCGCTCATGGTATCAAAGGTGGTATGGGACAATCAGGTAATCAAGGTGAGCTTGCAACTAAGTGCGGTTACTGGCCAATTTATACTTATGATCCAAGACTAGAGCATGAGGGTAAAAACCCAATCAAGATTACTGGTAAAGAGCCAAATTGGGATCTTTATGAAGACTTCTTGCTAAATGAAGTAAGATATGCAAGTCTTAAAAAATCAAACCCAGAGCATGCTCAAGCACTGTTTGATCAAAACAAAAAAGATGCTCAAAGAAGATGGAGACAGCTAAATCGTTTAGCTTCTGCTGACTTCTCAAATGAGTTAGACGACTAAAAACCTAGAGAGGGTTTTATGCCCTCTCTTTTACTTTCTTCAACTTTATCCACAATACGTCATATAATTATCACTTGAAATTTATGAAGAAACACACAGGTCTAAATGGTTCACAGTTTGCGACACAGTTTACTGAGTCAGAACGGTGAAGCATTTATCTTAAAATATGCTGAGAAATATCCTTATATGGTAGACATTAAAAGTTTTCTTATCAGATTTGCAAGTGATAGCGGTAGCGTTGCATCTTGCTAAAACATATGTAAGTATATTTTTATAGCATCTTTTATAGGAAAATACTTTAAAGATATGTCTTCATCATTTATATAGTTTGTTTTTCCAAAGTTTTTGTGACACGCTTTGCAATTAGATTTTGATTTAATTTTTTCTTTTTTATATACACTTCTTGCAATATGTATGTGTATATCTCTCCAGTATCTTGTTTTTGTAATTCTATATTTGACTTTACCTTTGGTGCTTTTTATGATTCCTTGTGATATTTCTGTATCTGATGTTTCGGCACTATTTGCTAGTATGTACTTTTTTATGCTAATAAAGTGAGGCACATCTTCTCTTAAATCTTTTTTAAAGTGCGATTTTTTATCTTCAAGAGCTATTTCCCACATTGGTTTTGACATAAATGTTGGAGAGTAGAGATTATGACACTCACTACACTCTTTTGCATATAGTGGATTGTCTTTTGCATATATAATCTCATGGTAGTTTTTTGTCATTACTGAAGTTTGTGGAAAAAAGTAGGAAAAAAGTCCAATAAAAAGAGAAAAAACAATCGCAAATGCTCCTAGGTAGTTTTGTATTTTTGTTGTTTTTGTAGGTTTAGCATCTATATTTTTATAGCCGTGTATCATTGAAGTTACAGTATTACTTTTATGCCAAAAATGTTCCAGACTGGCTCCTACCATGTGAATGATTGCAATAATACCTACTACATTTTTACTAATGATATGAATTTTAAGAGCCATTGGAGTAAGGTTGGGATGAAGAAAACTAAATATTCCTCTGTCCTCTTGACTTCCAAGAAGGATAATTCCACTAACAGTACAGAAAAAGCCAAATAGTATAAGTAAAATGGTTGCCCATGAAGCAGCGGGGTTATGTCCTACGTATACTTTTTTATCTTTAAATAGTTTTGTAAAATAGTAAAACAGATCTTTAAAAGAGAAGTCAAAGTTTGTAAAAAGTGCATAAAAAGGACCTATAAAGCCCCAAAGAAGTCTAAATGTCAGAAGGCCGCCTGCAAGAATACCAAATGAGATATGAATAAGAAATAGATTTTCAAAATACGAAGAGGCAAAAGTAACAGCTATACAGACAACAAGTATCCAGTGAAAATACCTAGTTACTCTTGACCATATATATACGGGTTTAGTCATAAATACTCTTTTTTGTTATTT
Organism: uncultured Sulfurospirillum sp.; assembly: GCA_964530865.1. Classification (GTDB taxonomy): domain Bacteria; phylum Campylobacterota; class Campylobacteria; order Campylobacterales; family Sulfurospirillaceae; genus Sulfurospirillum_A. The sequence goes on along the minus strand of CAZHBU010000033.1, from coordinate 8,937 downwards.
TTATTATAAGTTATTATAACAAAAAAGAGCTTTGCATAAAACTATAGGTTAGTTTCTTCTTTAACAATTTCATTTGACTTAACTACATCACCACTACCGTGAATGATATGAGGTATACAGCCGGTACATACATCTACAGCTTCACCGTCTTTAGTGGCTTTGATAAATACTGTTCCTGGTGCATCTTTACTGTTTGCTAGACATACATTACATACGTTTACGTTATTTATTTCCATAATAATCCTTTAAAATTTTAGAAATTATACAAAATAGATTATTAAAAAGTCGTGATTTAAATCAATAGTCTTGTTTATAGAAAAAAGACCAAACTTTTCATAACCTCTATTGATATGCTTTTTTTAGTTCTACTTGCCAGTTATTTTGCCAAGTTAAAAAGAGATAGTTTGTTGAGTTGGTGAACTCTTTGTATATGTAGTGAGAAAACTGTTTGGAAAAATTCATGTGCTTTTTGTTTGGAGTTTGCACAGCCAGATAGAAATAAAACAATTAAAAAGAGATATATGGCTTTCATGGGTAGATTATATGATATAATGCGAAAAAAACAAGGAAACAACATGCCATTATTGGACAGTTTTACAGTAGACCATACAAAGATGCCAGCACCAGCAGTAAGAGTTGCTAAGACTATGCAAACTCCTTCAAATGATACTATTACAGTTTTTGATTTGAGATTTTGTAGACCAAATGAAGATATTTTATCAAGTGAGGGGATTCATACACTAGAGCATCTCTACGCAGGGTTTATGAGAGAGCACCTAAATGGTGATGGAGTTGAGATTATAGATATTTCTCCTATGGGTTGTAGAACAGGGTTTTATATGAGTCTTCTTGGAAGCCCAGATGAACTTAGAGTTGCAAAAGCTTGGAGGGAGTCTATGAAAGATATTCTTAATGTAGAGAAGCAAGAAGACATTCCAGAGCTCAATATCTATCAATGTGGAACTTATGCAATGCACTCATTGGAAGATGCAAAAAGTATCGCCAATAATATTTTGAGTAAAGATATTGGTGTAATGAGTAACGAAGATCTAAAATTAGATACAAATAAATTGGTTTAATTCACTTTTTATTCACAATGGTGTATTATACTTATCTCAAATAAACAAGGAGTTTGAAATGAAAAAATTATTAGCGCTTATGATGGCGGCTTTTTTTATGGTAGGAATGGTAAGTACTTCAGCTTTAGCTGACGCAGCAAAGGGACAGAAGTATTACTTAAAGTTTATGAAGAAGACAACAGGTCTTAATGGTGCAAAATTTGCAACACAACATACGCAAGACGAGTGGAAAGCACTTTTTGCAAATGATGCAGAGAAGTTTATAGCTGAGTACTCTAAAAAGTACCCAAAAGCTGCAAAGTTTTTTGCAAAAGATAAGTTCAAAAGTAAATACTCTAAGCACATCGCTGATTTTGTTATAGAATATGCAAATGATAGTGGTAACGTACCATCTTGTTAATTTAGCAATTATACGGGGTCAATTTGACCCCATCTTCTTCTCTTTTATAAATCAACTTTTTTCCAAATCCAAGTCTATTGTCAGTAAATTTTAGTTCCTCTACATGTAGAGTCCAAAGTGTTGGATTTAGTGCTAGTGCATAAGGAAAAGTTTTTATATATAGTGCTTTTTCAATCGTAGTTGCTTTTTGTATACCTCCACTTAGTTGTAAGCCTCTAATCTTACCAATCTCGGTTGTTTCAAGTGCAATAGTTGATGAAAAATTTGGGTTTACATGTAGCTCTTTTATGTGCCGTGTAGAGGTATCGGAAGCTATAATAAAAGTAAAATTATCTTCTTTAAAAGCATAAAAACAGTTTACACAGTGAGGAAGATTGTCTTTACATGTAGATAGACTTAGAAGATGATGCTCTTTTATAAACTCTATTATTGTTTTCAATCATTTAAACTTTGTAGTGCATTTTGTATGCTTTCAAGATTTGCTAAAACATAAAAAATTGATATAGTCCAGACTATGCCAATAAGACCTTGGACAGATAAAAATAGTTTTTTTCTGATTTTATGTTTTGCTACCAATATTGCTAGAAATGCACCAAAAACTCCTCCTGCGATACTAAAAAAATGCAGGCTGATCTCAGGAACTCTTTTACGTTTCTTTACAGAATGATATTTATCTATGAGAAATACTAAGAAAGTAAATATATTGATAGAAGCTAGATACCATAGTATAACGGGAATAGATGGTATGAAATTATTTAGCATAAAACTTAAAGCAACTAAAGAAAACATAAGAATGATACGAAAACCATTACAGCACAAAGAAGAGCCTTTTTAATAAGTATAACATAAAAATAATGCTAAAATAAATGCTTTTACGAAAAGGCAAAAAGATGGAAGCACTTATGCTAGTAGCAAAATATACTTTTTTAGGCATATTGGTATTTTTAGGAGCTACTATGTTTACAAAGAGTGTAGGAAAATTTGTCGAGAAAAACCAAAAGAAGGATAAAAATGATGAATAATGTAGATTATATAAAAGAGATGTTTGCCCTTCAGCAAAAACTAAATGATGAAACAAATGGTACTGGCTGGGAAAATGGCTATACAAAAAATGACCGAATAATTAACTGGAAACGTTGTATCTATATGGAAAGTGCAGAGCTTATTGATAGTTTTAACTGGAAACATTGGAAAGATATCAACAAGACTACCGATTGGGAAAATGCGACTATAGAAATAGTAGATATTTGGCATTTTGTTATGAGTCTACTTCTAGAAGATTATAAGACTCATAGTAGGGGAAGTGTAGACCAGCTTGTAAAAGATGTGTTAGATGTACACGGCTTTGAAAGATTTTCTAGAGAACCAGAAAATAGAAACAATGCAGATACTATGGAAGTTATAAACGACATAGAGTCAATCATGCACATAACAACAAGCTCGCCAATAGACCTTTTTGATGGCTTATTAAAAGATTATTTTGCAATGTCTTTAAAGTGTGGCGTAAATCTCAAAATACTGTATAAATATTATATTGCTAAAAACATTTTAAATCAGTTCCGCCAAGACAATGGATACAAAGAGGGAACATATAGAAAAGTTTGGGGAAAAAAAGAGGATAACGAAGTTATGATAGATATTCTATCAAAAGAGGATTTGAGTGCGCAGAAACTTTATGTTGAGTTAGATAAAGCTTATAATGCATAATGCAACTATAGTTAAAGCATCAAAAGATTTTTTTACAGGAAAATTTCTTTTTATGTCATTGGCACCTTTTGTAGTTTCCGTTCTTCTTTTAGGGGGCTTTTTCTTATATGGCAGTAGTGAGTTTATTGACTTTCTTCAGCAAGGTGCTATAAGTGGGGATTATTCTCATATAGATGAAGCGGCACATCCTATTTTTGCCTATCTTTTAGGATTTGCAGTATTTCATTGGCTTTTAGTAACACTGTTTGTTGTTTTTGGAAGTTTAGGTGTAGTACTTCTCTCTTTGGTCATAGCAGTACTAGTAGTTGGTTTTATGACACCAATTATAGTAGAAGCAGTTAGAAAAAAAAGTTATGTACATGTCGCAAAAGTAGATAATGATGGGCTTTTTTTATCGTTATGGATAGTTGTTAAAATATTTTTGAAGTTTACTTTACTATTTTTATGTACTTTGCCACTGCTCATATTGCCTTTTGTAAATTTCTTCATATTTCAACTACCATTTTTTTATCTTTTTTATAGTTTAATGATGTATGATTTAGTCTCTTCAGGAGTTTGCAAAGACGCTGAACAAATCATAAAAGAGAATAGAATATATCTTTTCATAGTAATGGGAATTTTCTTCTTTTTATCTCTCATTCCTCTATTTGGCCTGCTATTACAAGTCTTTTTTATTGTTTACCTTAGCCACTTTATTTTAAATAAATCCAAGTCAGTTGAGCTTGCTAGTAACACTCACATAGAAAAATATTAACTAAAATAAAATTTTATTGTTTATTTAACATTATTGATGTATAATACTCGACATTTTATAATTAGGACTGATTTTGAAGAAAAATATTTTATCGAATTTCCTAAGAATTATTATATTATTTGGACTTTTTATAGGTAGTTCAAATGCTACCACTTTCACTGATAAGCAGATTGAAACTTTAAAAATGGTACGTGAAGTAGCACTTCAGTATCCAAATTCAGCTGGTGAAACTTTTGAAAATACAGCTATGGCTATTTGTCTTACAGAGACAAGTGCTGGTGTTTTTAAAATTGGTGACATCGGGAAAGACCCAAATATATTTAATGCTTCTTTAGGAATTATGCAAGTAAGACTTGAAACTGCTAGGTTTTTGGCAAACAAATTAAACTGGACAGAGGTTATAGAGATGAGTGATGTAAAACTTGTTAATAAGCTTCTCGGCGATGACAAGTTTAATGTAACTGTAGCTGTAAAATTCATAGTTTGGTTAAATAATTACACAAAGCATTATTACTTTAGAACTGTAAGTAGATATAACGGTGGAAATTATAATCACACATACTATAGAAGAGTTATGAAAAATATGGATCTAATAAGAAGAAAAGCTAGCTTAAATTAGTACAGTTTATGCATTTCTCATTTATCCATAAACTATGCTACGACTTTTTGGAGTTTCAAAAAACTCTATGCGAGATACATTTACGTCTATTTTTTTCATCTTATCTTGAACGATTTTTAGAAGCCAAGTAGAGATGTTTTCACTAGTTGGAACAAAATCTACGATTATATACCCTTCATACATCTCAAAAAGATGTTCAGGTTTTTCTTTTAGTATCTCTAAATTAGGTCTTTTGTAATTGTCTTTACATGTAATAAGATTTTTTTTATCAGCAAAGTCTGGAAGTAGTGTTTCAAAAAGTGGGTCATTAATGTCGATGATGAACTTATGGTCTAGGGTAGTGTCTAAAAAGTGCTTGAACCAGTTTAAATGATGAAAGTCAGTAACCATGCCATCAATAAGTTTATCACTACTTAGAAAGACTATAAGACGTCCCTGATGACCGTGCAGGTGACGACAAGCTAGACAGCTATCCATAGAGAATTCAACGTCAAGAGTTTGTGACCATACTCTATGACCATAACAAAAATCAAACTGTTTTGATATTTCCCATTTCATAGATGATTACGCGTAAAGGTCTAAAGTAGAGTTAGAGTTTTTTGTAGATTCTATTGCTTCTACTTCTTGCATTTTTTGAGTTTCTTGAGTCATTTCGTCACTCTCTTTTTGAGTAGAATGAATAGTTGATTCATCTTGCTTGGCACTTGGGTCTGGTCTGCCAACTTGTGTTTGACTATGATAAGGTGATTGAAATAGATAGGTATTATTTACATTCATGATAGTCCCCTTTGTAAGATTTTATTCAACCATTATATCATATAATCCATCAAAGGTTTATTGTGTTAAAAATAGTAGAAATATTTTACTCCATTCAAGGAGAAGGAAAGTTTAGTGGATACCCTTGTGTATTTGTTAGACTTCACGGCTGTAATTTGGATTGTTCTTTTTGTGATGAGCCTTTGCATAAGGGGGCTTATGAAACCTTTACATGTAAAGAAGTTTTGAAGCAGATAAAAAAGTACCCAACAAAGCATGTAGTTATTACAGGTGGAGAGCCCAGCTTAAACGATATAAATGAGTTTATAGATATGCTCCATTTCGAGGGGCTTCATATTGCAGTTGAAACCAATGGATATAGGTTTGAAAACATCAAAAATGCAGACCACATAACATACTCACCAAAGGATTTAAACTCTTTACATGTAGAGGGTTTTAGTGAATACAAGTTTGTAGTAGAGGTCGATAGTGATATAGAAAAAATTATCTCTATAAAAAGCCAAATACCTATCTACATACAGCCGATTAATTTTAAAGATAGTGTGAATAAAGTAAATACAGATTTTTGTATAGAGTTAGTTAAGAAGTACCCTCATTTTAGATTGAGTGTACAGCTACACAAGTATTTAGGCATAGAGTAAATACTTGTGTCTGAACGAAGTGAAAGCTTCAATGAGAGGAATTTAGCTTGGACTTGTTCAAGCTAAAGGAGAAAATGAAATAAAAATATTTAGGAGTTGAGTAAATGTCAAGTGCATTGATAGTTTTTAGTGGAGGGCAAGATAGTACAACTTGTCTTGGTTGGGCTTTAAGTCGTTTTGATGAAGTTGATACTTTGACATTTGATTATGGACAAAAACATAGAGTAGAGATATATCAAGCAAAAAAGATAGCAAAAGCTTTAGGTGTAAACAATCATGTTTTAGGAATCGATGCTTTTTCACAGCTCAATGATTCTGCTCTGATTGATGGTAGTTTAGATATCTCAAGCCCACATAGAAACAGACCAAATATGCCAGCCTCTTTTGTGCCAAATAGAAATGCTATATTTTTTACTCTAGCTCATGCGTATGCACAAAAACAAGGTATACAGAACATTATTATTGGTATAAATCAAACAGATTACTCAGGTTACCCTGATTGTCGTCAAAACTTCATAGAGGCTCTAGAAATAGCACTAAATCTTGGAAGTGAATCAAACATAAAGTTTCACTCACCGCTTCTTCATCTTACAAAAGCAGAAACGTTTAAGATGAGTAAAGAAGAGGGCGTTTTAGAGATGGTTTTAGATGAGTCACACACTTGCTACAATGGTGATCACAATAGTAAAAACGAGTGGGGTTATGGGTGTGCAGAGTGTCCAGCCTGTGAGCTTCGAGCTAAAGGCTGGGAAGAGTATAAAAAACAAAGTTAATGTTCTTTTAATTCATCATATTTTGCTAAAATAGCTTCTTTCTTTCCATAGATACTTTTGTTATATTTAGTGAGATTTTTTTCAATGTTAGGATTAAGAGCGAGGTGTTCAAAAAATTCAAAATCTTCTAATAGAGGTTTAAATTTTTGTGAACCAATACTTCCTAAACAATGATAAAAAAGAAATTCTAATTCTTCTTTTGTAAATTGTGCTCTTAAAATATTGACATAAAGTTGTTGATTTTTTATTGTACTATTCTTTATAAATTTTAAAATTTGATAAATTTGTATAAAATAAGTGCCTGTATGATTTTCGTAATTAGTGTTAAATTTATTATAATCAACCTTATAGATATTTTTTAAAATCAAAAGATACCTTTTGATTGCCTCTGAAGAGTAATATTTTCCATCTTTAAAATTATCTCTATCCATAAAATATTCTTTTAAGCCATTGATATACAGATTAAAATTCTCATGGGTTATAATAATTAATAAGTTATTTTTTGTATTTTTAAAGAATTACTTTGTTCTTCTTGTGCTTCTCTTGATTTTTTTAATTCTTCTTTGGTATCTCTCAATTCTTCCCGTGAGAGTTCTAACTCTTCAGTTTGAATTCTTATAGTAGAGATAATTGCAAATAAACTAAATAAAGCAAAAAGTGGATTAAGTGTACCTCCAATAAAATCACCAAATGTTCCTCAGCCACTATTTTTTGAGTTATTTTTACCTGTCATTAAAATCCTTGAAAAAGTTTAAATATTATATACTTTTTTATCTTTCTAGTATCTTTAAAGGTATATATTGAAATATAAAATTGTATATAGTTAATTTTTTATTTATGCTATAATGCCTTACAATAACGCACTATTTTAAATATTTATGTAAATAATTAATTTTAAAAATGTCAATAGGAGATTGCATGAGTAGAAAAATTATGAAGTTAATAACACCTTCATTTGATTCAGAGTTAGTAGACACTTTACTAGAGTTAAATCATGTAAGAAAACTAAAACTTTCAGGCTCAACGCATCCTCAAATATTTTTTCAGTTAAAAGAGATTTTTCATATGATGGAGAGTATTGGTTCTGCTAGAATTGAAGGCAATAGAACAACAATATCGGAATATATAGAAGAAAAGATAAGTAAAATTCAAGATAAAAGTGAACAATACTCAGAAATAGCAAATGTAGAAGAAGCTATGAAATATATTGAAGATAGTATTGATGAAGGTTCTGAAATTACTCATAAATTTGTAAGAGAACTTCATCATTTAACAGTTAATAAACTAAGTAAAGAGGGTGATAAAACACCAGGTGCATATAGAAAAAACAATGTTTCAATAGCTCTTTCAAACCATAAACCACCAGAGCACTATTTAGTTGAAGAGTATATGGAAGATTTATTAAGTTTTATAAATACAAAAAAATCTAGTAAGTACGACTTACTAAAAATAGCACAAACTCATCATAGATTTACATGGATACACCCTTTTGGAAATGGCAATGGAAGAACTGTAAGATTACTCACATATGCTTTACTTATAAAATATGGCTTTAATGTAAAAGAAGGGAGTATTTTAAATCCAACAGCAGTGTTTTTTAATGATAGAGATAAGTATTATGAAATGCTTTCTATTGCAGATAGAGGTGATGACGAGAGTATGCTAATATGGACAGAGTATGTGCTTAAGGGGATACTCGAGGAGATTGAAAAGGTCAACAAATTAACTGATTATAAGTTTTTAGCAAAGCATATCTTGATTCCTGCAATCTCTCATGCAAAACAGAGAGGACAAATAAATCTAAAAGAGTATAAAGTATTGGGAGTCGCTATAAAACATCAAATTTTTGCTTCTAAAGATATAAATCAAGCTAAGATTGATTTAACTGAAAGGCAACGTTCTTTTACAATCACTAAACTCAGAGAAAATAAACTTATTTATCCAGAAAAAGAGGGTGGAAGAAAATATTTTATCAATTTTATAAGTAATTATTTACTTAGAAGCATAATAACAATGCTTGAAAAAGAAAATTTCATACCAGGTATTAATGCATAATTTAAAATTATGTTTAGAGCATTTTTATATAATCTTCTTTAGTATTAATCATACATAAAAAACCATAGTCACTACCGTAACAAGCTTCATAGTAATGGTTAATTCCTGCAGGAATGTAGATAAAATCTCCTG
>CAZHBU010000032.1:0-24073 GCA_964530865.1 uncultured Sulfurospirillum sp. | reverse complement strand
AAATCAATAAAAAAGATAAAAGAAAAACAAAACAATAAAAAATGATTGATAAAATACTATTAACTATATTTGTTACTACAAATATAATTTTTGCAAATACAGCTATACCAAAACCAACAGGAGTAAATGAAGCCCTATCCCCACTAAGCTCAAACTACTCAGACCAAACTCAACTAGCTATCTCACAACTAAGTGGAACTCTAATAGGTGCAGCCATAAATGGTGATGCAGGAGCAAACACAGGCTACAACATAGCTACAAGTGCCCAGCTTTATAATAGAAAACTGCATGAAAAAGAGATACAATTAATCAAACAAAAAGCAAAAGAGTATGCTAAAATAAACAACTTAAGTGAAGATGAGGCAAGAAAACTCTTTTATGTAGTAGGTAGAAGTATGATAAACTATAGAGATACAAAAAAATTAAACCAAGAGATAAAATCAAGAGAATTTTTAGATAAATACCCAGAAATCAATACACATTCAAAAGAGTTAAAACAACATATATCTAAAATATCAGATATACTTATAAAAGAGTCAAATAGTAAATACTATGTAGATATAAACTCTAAAAAAACACAAAAGGTGTTTACCTCTACCTATAAAGAGTATCATCAAAATGATTATCATCCAGACTTTGACCCAACCTACTTTGATGCAGCAACTTCAGGAGCACTTGCAGTAGGTGGAGCACTAACAACAGGAGGTCTTAGCTGGGTACTTTGGGGTGCTAGTTTGGCTAGAGATGTAAAAAGTGGAGTTGAGAATGAAAATATACTGCAAAGTGTCTCTCCTGACATAGTTAGTCCACCAATAAAAAGAAATATTATCGGCCCTAAAGTAGGAATAGGTTTAACAGGTTATAACATATATGAACAACTAAAAAAGAACTCAGATGCAAACAATAGACTTAAGAATGAAATAAAAGAGAAAAAAACTAATGCAAATATGTAAATATATAAAAAGAGTTTATTGCTCTGATAAAAACCATCATTTAATGGATATGCTATTTATGTTTGGTGCATATCTTATGCTTGTTGATGAATTTTCTTTTGCTAATATAAAATTTGATTTAAATCTTATATTAGCAATTTGTTATGGCCGTACTTTACATGGAATATTTGATTATTTTATTTTTCAAAAATATTGCAGAAAATACACTATCACTGATAAACTTTTAACATTTGGAACAATAGGACTCCTTATATTTGCAGCTTTATTTTCCATAAACTATACAAATACCCGCCAACAAACCATCCAAACCCACATAAAAAACATACAAGCAAATGAAATAAAGATAGATATATCTAAATATATTTCAGAAAACAATAAAATATCTATATGGCAAATAGATATACACCATAACAAAATCAGACTCAAAGATAAAAAAAATAAGAAAAGTTATGAACTTATACTTAAAAACACAGATGAGTTTTTAAGTATTTTAAAAAACATAAAAACTATACAAAGTAACTGGGACAATCACTTCTACGGAAAAAATAGTTGGTTTATTGAGCTATCTACTGATACAAACTATGTATCTTTTACAAAAAACTTTATGTTTATTACAGTAGAAGATGAAGAAAAACAAGAAATAGTAAAAAAGCTTTTAAAGTTTATAGATAATAATCTTGAAAAATTTAAAATAAAAGCTTTAGAGATAAGAGATAATTAACTTGTTAAATATATTAAAAAATTTACTAATTATATCTTTTATGACAAATACACTATCTGCAAACTTAACACCTTTACATGTAAACATATTTGTATCAACAACAACCAAAGCAGGAAACACACTAACAAAAGCTACACTAAAAGAAGCAGATAAGTTATACTTACAAGCAGGTATAAAGAGTGATAGTTTTTTAAGAAATAAAGTAGTACCAAGAGTTGAAGATGTGTATTATGGAACAGCAAATAGATTTTTAGCTAACCCTACTAAATATACTCAAGGTGGGATTGATTTTATTGAGAGTTATTTGCCTGGTGTTCCAACTTTATCTAAGACTGGATTAGGGGGTGTAATTACTGAAAAAATATTGAATTATGATAATACAATTAATGATATTGAGTATGGAATGCAAAAAATTAAAAATAAAATTAAAAATTTATCAAAATAAAATGTTAGGTTTAAAATAATGTTTGATAAATTCATTGGTATAGGTTTTATAATTGTTGCATTAAAAGTTTTATTTATACAAGATTGGCGTGGTAATTGGATTGATTATAGATTTTCAAATAATTATATATATATGTTTTTAGGAATTTCATTATTAGTTATTGGCATAACATGGCTATATTCAGCCTTTAAATCCACCAAGCCCAAACCCCAAGCAGAACACACCATCTGCCCCACCTGCAAACAGACATATAATTTTACTGACCTAAAAGATGGGAAATGCCCTACATGTGACATAGACACCATAGAGATAGAGCATTACTATAAAGATAATCCATTTAAAGAAGATGAAAAGGAGTAAAATGAAATCATAACAGTACCATTGTTAAGTATATTAAAATCAAATCAAAAAGGAAAAAAATGAGAATTACAAAAAAATCAATACTTATGACATTCATAGGTATTTTAGCAACATTGATACTAACAGGTTGTGGAGCAACTGGTCCAAAGTTTCAAGCAATAGAAATACCTCAAAAGAGTGAAAGCTTAGTTTATGTATATCGCCCATCTGCATTTATGGGAGCTGCTATGTCATTTGATATACATGTTAAAAGTAAAGATGGTTCAGATAAAGTTATAGGTTCTTTAAGTAATGGTAGTTATATAAAATATATCACAAAACCAAAAAAGGTAGAGTTCTGGGCAAAAACGGAAGCTAAAAGTTCACTTACTTTAGATATGAAAGCAAATACTATGTACTGTATAAAAGGTAAAATGGGTATGGGCTTTTTAGTAGGAAGACCTCACTTGAGTATAGTTGAAAACAAACTATGTCAACAAGAGCTAAAAGAGACATCTGCTGTTGTAAAATAAATGTTTTAAATACCAAGAAGTTCTAAAGCATAACGGACTTCTTGGTATAATAATACATTAATAATAACAGATAAACAATCTCTACATGTAAACAAAAACTATAATATAAGAGTTATGTTTTTTTTACAACAATTGCCAACAAAATCCAAGCTAAAATGAAAGCTACCCCACCTACAGGCGTAATTGCTCCAAACATTTTGATACCTGTAAGTGTCATAGCGTATAAACTTCCTGAGAAAATACATATACCAATTACCATGCTGTATCCAGCTATTTTAACTTGTTTAGTTTCACTAAAATTAGCTACAAATGCTACACAAAAAAGACCAATAGCATGATAAAACTGATACTCTACTCCTGTATGAAATATAACTAGCATCTCTTTAGTTACAATGCTTTTTAAACCATGAGCACCAAATGCTCCAAATGCTACTGCAAGAGCCATAAAGATAGAGCCATAAAATGCAAATTTTTTACTTAATTCTGTCATATTATTCCTAGTTTATTTTTTGTCCATTTTTGGGACTTGTAAGTTTCTCTTGAAGAGAAATACTTATGTTGTTTTTAAATAGTCCACCATAAAAAGTTTTTCTATTTACCTTTTCATATGCTCCTAGTAATCCAAGTTCTAGTTCTACAGATTCTTTTAAAATTTTTAAAACTAAAACTGCATCATTAGGATTTACATGCGTTGGTGCTTCACTTCCAAAGGTAAAATGTCGGTGAATTCTCTCTATGAGTTTTTTGTTTCTCACCTCAATAAAAACAGATTCTAAAGGAGCTTTAAAAAACATAATTCCACTTTTAATGTTTATAGAAGTATAAGTTGTATCTAAACCATATATTTTTCTAGAATGTGAATCAAAAAGATACAAACGTTTGTTATAGTTTTCATTAAAATTTTCTATCATCAAATCAAGAATCTGTACTTTTTGCTCTTTTGTATAAAAATTACCTATTTCAGAAAAACAAAATATTAATAGAGATTTTATGCTATACCATTCCGTTGTTTCAAAAGAGTAGGAAAGCATCCTTGTGGTTCTCTCTTTTTTGAAACTCTCTATTTCTAAGCTACTTTTGGTTCTATAAACTCTTGGAACGGTTGTATCACGGTACATAGGTCCAGGAAATTGAGCGTGAATTACAAAACGCTCTTTGTCTTCATGCTCAAGTATGTACTTTAAGCCACCCAAATAACCCTCGTCTATAATCTTCACTTCCTCTTTAGGAACTTGTGAAAGTAGTTCTAAAAAATCGTCATTTTGACACTCTTCATCCCAAATGGTGCTAGGGTATCTAAAAAAGCGTGATATTTTTTCCAACACATCAGCATTTGGCTCTTTATCTACAACTTTGTCTATCCAAGAAGTAACTGTTCGCCTATCTTTTTCAATAATAGAAGCAAACTTTGAGATACTAAGTTCTGAACGTTTATAGATTTCTATAATTTTATCTAATGTTTTTGTCTTTTTCATAATCTAATTGTACAATTATTGTACAAAAAAAACAAATTGTACAAAAATTGTTATGAAAATATCACTTTTGTACCACCATGTTTTCTCGCCAAATTGTATACTACATGTAGAAATAAATAAAAGGAAATTACATGAGTGAAATATACGATAAAGTTTACGCAGAGTCTATCAAAGACCCAGAGAAATTTTGGGCAGAGGCAGCAACTAAAGTTCACTGGTACCATCAGTGGGATAAAGTTCTTGACGTTGTTGATGGGCATTACCGTTGGTTTGTTGGGGGTTGTATGAACACTTGCTACAATGCTTTAGACTTACATGTAGACCATGGACGTGGTGAACAAGCTGCTCTTATCTATGACTCTCCTGTAACAGACACTAAAAAAACTTACACATATAGAGAATTACGTGACAGAGTAGCAAAAACTGCTGGCATGTTAGTAAACAAAGGTGTTGTAAAAGGCGATAGAGTTATCATCTATATGCCTATGATTCCTGAAGCTGTTATAGCTATGCTTGCGTGTGCTAGAATTGGAGCTATCCACTCTGTTGTTTTTGGTGGATTTGCAGCGCATGAACTTGCAACAAGAATTGAAGATGCAAAACCAAGAGTTATCATGACTGCAAGTTGTGGTATAGAAATAAGTCGTGTCATTCACTACAAACCACTTCTTGACGAGGCTATCAAAAAATCGAGCCATAAACCTACAACATGTTTTGTTTACCAAAGACCTCAAGAAAGAGCAAATATGCTTCCTTGGAGAGATGTTGATTGGGCCGAGGAAGAGGAAAAAACAAACCCTGTAGATTGTGTTCCAGTAGATGCTATTGATCCACTTTACATACTTTATACTTCAGGAACAACTGGAAAACCAAAAGGTGTCATTAGAAGTAATGGTGGACACTCAGTAGCTATGAAGTGGTCTATGGACAATGTTTACAATGCAAAACCAGGAGATGTTTTTTGGGCAGCTTCAGACGTCGGTTGGGTTGTTGGACACTCTTACATAGTTTACGCTCCACTTATGAACGGCTGTACTACAGTTGTATATGAAGGAAAACCAGTTCGTACTCCAAACCCTGGAGCATTTTGGAGAGCTTGTGAAGAGTACAAAGTAAACGTACTATTTTCAGCACCAACAGCTTTTAGAGCAATACGAAAAGAAGATCCAGAGGGAAAATGGGCAAAAAAATATGATTTAAGTAGCTTAAAAAACATATTTATGGCAGGAGAGAGATGTGACTCGCCTACGCTTGAATGGACTGAAAAAGTAACTGGAAAAGACGTAATTGATCACTGGTGGCAAACAGAGACTGGTTGGGCAATAGCTGCCAATCCTGTAGGACTAGATCCCATGAAAGTTAAAGCAGGAAGTCCAACTAAGCCAATGCCAGGATTTAATCTGCAAGTTTTAGATGCTGATGGTAAAGAGTGTAAGGCAGGAAAACTAGGAAACTTAGTTATTAAACTCCCTCTTCCACCAAGTTGCTTGATGGGAATTTGGGAAGATGACGCAAGATACAAACGCTCTTACTTGAACTTTTATGATGGATACTACCTAACAGGAGATTCAGGATACATAGACAAAGATGGTTATGTTTGGGTTATGGGTCGTATGGATGGCGTCATAAATGTTGCAGGTCATAGACTCTCAACTGGTGAGATGGAAGAAGTTGTTGCAAAACACCCAGACGTTGCAGAGTGTGCGGTCATTGGTGTTGATGATGAACTTAAAGGTGAAGTTCCTATGGGATTTGTAGTTCTTAAAGAGGGAATCGAAAGAGACCCACAATCACTTGCAGAAGGCATTGTCCAACTAGTACGTGATGAAATTGGAGCTGTTGCAAGCTTTAGAATAGCAACAGTAGTAGAGAGACTTCCAAAAACAAGAAGTGGAAAGATTTTAAGAGGAACTATGCGAAGCATGGCAGATGGCAAAGAGTGGAATATGCCTTCAACTATTGAAGATGAGACAGTATTACCAGAAGTACAAGAGGCTATAAAAGCTCTTGGTTACCCAAAAAAGAAGGAATTAAAATGATACAAAGTGCAGGTAAAAAATTTAGAGAAGCTTTAAAAGAGCAGAGTCCACTACAGATACTTGGTGTTATTAACGCCTATAGTGCTATTCAAGCTGAACGTGCTGGAGCAAAAGCACTCTACCTTTCAGGTGCAGGTGTTGCAAATGCAAGTTATGGTTTACCAGATCTTGGTATGACAATGCTTGAAGATGTTTGTATTGACATTCGCCGTATCACAGGACGTTGTGACGTACCACTTTTAGTAGATGCTGACACTGGTTGGGGTGGAGCTTTTAACATAGCTCGTACAGTAAGAGAGATGACAAAAGCAGGAGCAGCAGGCTGTCACATTGAAGACCAAGTAGCTCAAAAAAGATGTGGTCATAGACCAAACAAAGAACTCGTAAGCGTTGAAGAGATGAGTGATAGAATTCGTGCAGCAGTAGATGCAAAAACTGACCCAGATTTTGTAATTATGGCTAGAACTGATGCACATGCAAGTGAAGGTCAAGCTGAAGCTCTTAAACGTGCTCATGCTTACGTGGAAGCGGGAGCTGACATGATATTTGCTGAGGCAATTCACACTCTAAAAGAGTATGAAGACTTCACAAGCGAAATAAAAGTACCAGTTTTAGCAAACATTACAGAGTTTGGAGCAACTCCAATGTTTACTGTTGATGAACTTGCAAGTGTTGGAATCAGCATGGTTCTTTACCCACTTTCAGGCTTTAGAGCTATGAACAAAGCGGCACTAAGTGTTTTTGAAGCAATACTAAAAGAGGGAACTCAAAGCTCTACACTTGACATCATGCAAACACGAATGGAACTTTATGACATGTTAGATTATCACTCTTATGAAGATAAACTAGACGCACTTTTTTCAAAGGATAAAAAATGAGCTTTAAACCCAAAAAATCAGTAGCACTTTCAGGAACTACAGCAGGAAATACAGCAATATGTACAGTAGGACTTACAGGAAACGATCTACACTACCGTGGTTATGACATCTTGGAGTTCGCTACAAAAGCAGAGTTTGAAGAGATAGCTTACTTGATTGTTCATGAAAAACTACCAAATAAAGAAGAATTAAGTGCATATAAAACAAAACTTCAAGGTTATAGAGATTTACCAAATGCAGTTAAAACCATACTAGAACAACTTCCAAAATCTACTCACCCTATGGATGTTATGAGAACTGGTTGTTCTGCTCTTGGTTGCATTGAGCCAGAAAACGATGCTCACCCAAAAGACAAAGCACAAGACATAGTAGATAGACTTATGGCATCATTTGGGTCTATACTTCTTTACTGGTATCACTATACTCATAATAATAAAAAAATAGAGTTAAATACAGATGATAGTACTATTGCAGAGCATTTTTTACACCTACTTCATGGTAAAAAACCAAAAGAATCATGGGTAAGAGCTATGCATATCTCTTTAATACTTTATGCTGAGCACGAATTTAATGCTTCAACTTTTACTGGTCGTGTAATTGCTGGAACTAGTTCTGACATGTACTCTGCAGTAACGGGAGCTATTGGGGCTTTAAGAGGTCCAAAGCATGGTGGAGCCAATGAAGCTGCTTTTAGAATTCAAGAGCGTTATAACTCAGCTGATGAAGCTGAAAAAGACATAAAAGATAGAATGAGCAAAAAAGAGATTATCATAGGCTTTGGTCACCCAGTTTACACTACTAGTGACCCTAGAAATGTTGTAATTAAAAAAGTGGCTAAAGAGCTTTCTGTAGAGAATAACGACACGCTTATGTACGATGTTGCAGAACGCATCGAGTCTGTAATGTGGGACGCTAAAAAAATGTTTCCAAATCTTGATTGGTTCTCAGCAGCGTCATATAACCAAATGGGAGTTCCAACAGATATGTTTACACCTCTGTTTGTGATTTCAAGAACTACAGGTTGGGGAGCACATGTTATAGAGCAACGTGAAGATGGAAAGATTATTCGTCCTTCTGCACAGTATGTTGGTCCACATGATTTGAAGTTTACTCTACTTGATGAAAGAGACTAGTCATGGATAGTAAAAAATATCTAAAAAAACTTGAAGGCTTTGATACAAGTTTTTATGATGTAAAAGAGGCAGTTGAAGAGCTTCAAAGTGGTTCATTTGAAAAAATGAACTACACTTCAAGAGTATTGACTGAAAATCTACTCAGAAAATGCCCTAGTGGAGAGTTGAAAGACTCACTAATTCAGATTATAGAAAAAAGAGATGATAAAGATTTTCCTTGGTTTCCTAGCCGTGTTGTAACTCACGACATACTTGGACTTACTGCTTTGGTTGATTTGGCTGGTCTAAGAGAAGCCATAGCTAAAGAGGGAGGAGACCCTGAAAAGGTAAATCCTGTAGTTCCAACTCAGCTCATAGTTGACCACTCTTTGGCTGTAGAGTGTGGAGGGTTTGACCCTGAAGCATTTAGCAAAAACAGAGAGATTGAAGACAGAAGAAATGCAGATAGATTTCACTTTATAAACTGGACTAAAGAGGCATTTGACAATGTAGATGTTATACCTCCTGGTAATGGAATCATGCACCAGATAAACTTAGAAAAAATGTCACCTGTTGTGCATAATGAAGATGGCATTGCAAGTCCTGATACACTTGTTGGAACTGATTCTCATACTCCTCATGTTGATGCACTTGGTGTTCTTGCTCTTGGTGTTGGTGGACTCGAAGCTGAAAATATCATGCTTGGAAACCCAACATACATGAGAGTTCCTGAAATAGTTGGAGTGAACATTGTTGGAGTAAGAAGTGAAGGCATAACTGCTACAGATATTGCTCTAGCTATGACCTGTTTTTTACGAGAACAAAAAGTTATATCTTCTTTTCTAGAGTTTTATGGAGAGGGATTAAAGTACCTAACGCTTGGCGATAGAGCAACAATCTCTAACATGACTCCTGAGTATGGGGCTAGTGCTGCTATGTTTGGCATAGATAATCAAACACTAGAGTACCTAACGCTTACTGGTCGTGAAGCAAAGCAAGTTAAACTTGTAGAAGCTTATGCAAAAGCTAACGGCTTATGGGCAGATTCATTGGCAAATGCGACGTATGCAAGAGAGTTAGAGTTTGACCTCTCAAGCGTAACTAGAAGCCTAGCAGGTCCTTCAAAACCGCACAATCTTGTTCCTACAAATACTCTTAAAGATGTAGGAATCATAAAAGATTTTGTAACCGATGGCGATAAAATGCCTGATGGCGCTATCTTGATTGCTGCGATTACTAGCTGTACTAACACTTCTAACCCTAGAAATGTTGTGGCTGCTGGTTTGTTGGCACGAAATGCCAATAGATTGGGATTGAAAAGAAAACCATGGGTTAAATCATCTTTAGCACCAGGGTCTAAAGTAGTTGAAGAGTACTTAAAAGATGCAAATTTATTGAGTGAACTTGAAAACTTGGGTTTTGGAATTGTAGGTTTTGCATGTACTACATGTAACGGCATGAGTGGAGCGTTGGATCCAAAAATTCAAGCTGAAGCAGTAGACAATGACATTTATACTACGGCTGTTCTTTCAGGCAATAGAAACTTCGATGGCAGAATTCACCCTTATGTGAAAGAGTCATTTTTGGCTTCCCCTCCTTTGGTTGTTGCTTATGCACTCGCAGGAACTATTCGTTTTGATATAGAAAAAGATTCAATTGGAACTGATAAAGATGGCAATGAAGTTACATTGAAAGATTTGTGGCCTAGCGATGCTGAGATTGACGAGGTTGTAAAGGCTTCAGTTAAACCAGAAATGTTTAGTGACATTTATGACCCTATGTTTACCAAAAGTGCACTGAGTGATTTTAAAATATCTCCATTTTATAACTGGAATACGAAAAGTACCTACATAAACAAGCCTCCTTACTGGGATGATGAGTTTATGGGTAAGCCAGCACTTAAAAACATGAGACCATTAGGAGTTTTTCCTGACAATATCACAACAGACCACCTTTCGCCATCGAACGCTATACTTTTAGATAGTGCAGCAGGCGAATACTGTAAAAAAATGGGACTTCCTGAGGTTGACTTTAACTCTTATGCAACGCACCGTGGCGACCACAACACAGCACAACGTGCAACACTTGCTAATCCAAAACTTTTTAATGAGATGGTTAAAGATGAAAATGGCAATGTTAAACAAGGCTCACTAGCGAGAATTGAGCCTGAAGGTACAGTGACTAGAATGTGGGAAGCTATTGAAACTTACATGAGCAGAAAGCAACCACTTATCATTATTGCAGGTATTAACTACGGGCAAGGAAGCTCACGTGATTGGGCGGCTAAGGGTGTTAGGCTTGCTGGTGTTGAAGTGCTTATTGCTGAGAGCATTGAGAGGATTCACAGGACAAATCTAGTTGGTATGGGTGTTTTACCATTGCAGTTTAAAGATGGTGAGACTAGACATACTTATGCTATTGATGGAAGTGAGACTTTTGAGGTAGAGGGTGAGATTTCACCTAGGACTACTCTTAAAGTTATTATGACTAGAAAAAGTGGTGAAAAAGTTAAAATGTTGGTTACATGTAGACTCGATACTACTGCTGAAGTTGAAGTCTACAATGCAGGTGGAATCTTACAAAAGTTTGCTAAAGATTTTGTAGCAAAGGATAAATAGTGAGTTATAAACCTCAAATTAAAGTACCTGCCACGTATATGCGTGGTGGGACTAGTAAGGGAACTTTTTTTCGCATAGAAGATTTGCCAAAAGAGGCTCAAGTTGCAGGAACTGCAAGAGACAAACTTCTTTTACGAGTTGTGGGTTCACCTGACCCTTATGCAAAACAAATAGACGGCATGGGTGGAGCAACTTCAAGTACAAGTAAAACTGTTTTGATTGAAAAAAGCAGTAAAAAAGACCACGATGTAGACTACTACTTTGGGCAAGTCTCAATTGATAAACCTTTTATGGACTGGAGTGGAAACTGTGGAAATCTTTCTAGTGCAGTTGGTTCTTTTGCCATAAAAAGTGGCTATGTAGAGAATTTAGTCCAAAATGGAATCCAAACTGTTAGAGTATGGCAAGCAAATATCAAAAAAACTATTCTTTGTTATGTTCCTATTAAAAATGGTCTAGTTCAAGAAATAGGCGATTATGAGATAGATGGTGTTGCATTTGCGGCTGCTGAGATAAAACTTGAGTTTGTTGCACCAGTTGACCCTAGTGAGGAGCTGTTCCCAACAGGAAATTTAGTTGATGACCTTGAAGTTCCAGGGGTTGGAGTTTTTAAAGCGACTATGATTATGGCTGGAATTCCTACTATATTTTTAAATGCAGAAGAGTTAGGTTATAGTGGTTGTGAACTTCAAAGTGACATAAACTCAGATGCAGAAGCACTTAAAAAGTTTGAGACAATCAGAGCCTATGGTGCTATAAAAATGGGCTTAATAAAAAACATAAAAGAGGCTGAAACTAGAGCGCATACACCTAAAGTTGCTTTTGTTTCAAAGCCAAAAAACTATGCAGCTTCGAGTGGTAAAAAAATAACAACAAACGACATTGACCTAAATGTTAGAGCTTTGTCTATGGGGCAACTTCATCATGCTATGATGGGAACTGCTTCAGTTGCTATAGGTTGTGCTGCTTGCATTGAAGGAACTTTAGTCAATCTTGCAAGTGGTGGAGGTAAAAAAGAGACCGTTATTTTTGGTCACCCTTCTGGGACTTTGAAAGTTGGCGCTATTATAGATGAAAACAATAGAGTTCAAAAAGCTAGCATGAGTAGAAGTGCAAGAGTTATTATGGATGGTTGTGTTCACGTTCCTGCTGACACAATGAAGTAAATAAAGAATTTGGAAGAAAAATTTTGCTAGAATACTCCCATAATATAAACTAAAAGGTGAGAAGTATTGTTAACATTAAATGAATTAAAAACTAGTGGTATATGGCCTGCAAATAAACCATTTACTGATAAGTCAGGAAAAAATGAGCTAAAAGAACTTGGTTTAGAGATATTTTATTCTGGTAAAAATGGTGATCTTTATCTCATTCCAGATGCGAATAAAGATATTGCTTTACTTATGAGATCAGATAGAGTTTCTGTATTTGACATACCAATTAATGACACTATAGAAGGTAAAGGTAAAATACAAAATAGCATATCTACACTTGGAGCAAAATATGCAAAGAATATGGGACTAAAAACTGCCGTAGACTTTGAATATGAAATCAAAAATCTTCCAGAAGAGTACAAACAAAGAAGTCAAGTAATCCAACTGTGTAGACCATTTGAAGTTCAAATAGATGGAGAAACTGTTCAACTTGAACTAATTTATAGAAATTATTTAACTGGTTCATTATATAAAGCATATAAAAATGGGCAAGATCCTTATAACTTGAAATTAGAAGAAGGCTTAAATGAGTGGCATAAGTTTGATACACCTATTTTTACCCCTACAACTAAAGGCGAAACGGATGAACCTCTTTATGCCAGTAAAGTAGAACTTAAAATTCCTAAAATAACTAAAGCAATGGAAAATCTTTTCATAGATTTTTGTAAATATTCAGAATCAAAAGGTATTACTGTTATTGATACAAAATTTGAAGTGTTTTTAAATACAGATGGTGATTGGGTACTTGGAGATGAAATTTTGACACCAGAAAGTAGTAGATTTATCATGTCATCAGATTTTAAAGCTGGCAATTACAAATCTATGGATAAACAGATTATCAGAAACCATGCCATAAAAGATGAATGGAAAGAGAGATGGGAAAAAGAAAAACTAGCGATGCTAGATAAAAAAGTCTTAGAGGCTTCCATTCCTAATGATATTAAAAAAGAGGTCATTAAAGGATATGAGTATATATATACTCTTTTGAAAAATTTATAAAAAACTACAGTATTTCTCTTTGACCTTTTGAATTTTGAGCTGAAAGTATACCCATGACTTCAAGCTGTTCTACTATACGTGAAGCTCTGTTATAACCTATCTGAAGACGTCTTTGAATGTAACTAATAGAGCATTTATTTTCATTTTGTACTATAGCCTTTGCCTCTTCAAAAAGCTCATCTATATCTCCTGCTACTTCGCCATCACCACTAAGTGAATTCTCATTATCACTCTGTTTTAAAAAACTTTCATCATAACTAGCAGGTTTTTGCCTTTTAATATACTCAACAACTTCTTCAATTTCCTCTTCGCTTGCATATGGAGCATGAAGTCTTATAAGCCCTGAGCTTCCTGGTGGTGTAAAAAGCATATCTCCACGACCTAAAAGTGACTCTGCACCCATAGAATCAAGTATGATTTTACTATCTATCTTTTGCCCAACTTTGTAGCTTATACGTGATGGCAAGTTTGCTTTTATGAGTCCTGTAACAACATCAACCGAAGGACGCTGTGTCGCTACTAAAAGGTGTATGCCACTTGCCCTTGCCATCTGAGCAAGACGTGCAATGTAAAACTCTACCTCTTTTCCACTGTTCATCATCAAATCAGCCAGTTCGTCTATAATAACTACTATGTAAGGAAACGGGTCAAGTCCTAACTTTTTTGCTTTATCATTAAAGTTTTCGATATTTTTTACTTTTGATTGGCTCATGATTTGATAACGTCTTTCCATTTCATTTACCATATTTGAAAGAGCTATAATTGCCTGTTTTGGTTTTGTGATAACTGGGGTTAAAAGATGCGGTATATCATTGTATATAGAAAACTCCAACATTTTTGGATCAATCATGAGAAGCTTTAGAGTGTCTGGTGAGTTTCTATAGAGCAGTGAAAGCAACATTGAGTTGATTCCAACACTTTTTCCACTTCCTGTTGTTCCTGCTATAAGTAAATGTGGAAGTTTTTTCAAATCTGTCACAAAAGGGTTTCCTACTATGTCTTTACCAAGAGCTATGGTTAAAGGTGATGATGCTTTAGTAAAAATATCGCTTTCTAAAATTTCTTTTAAGTAAATTGTCTCTATTTTTGCATTTGGAACCTCTATACCAACTACATCTTTACCAGGCACTGGTGCTTGGATACGAATAGTCTTTGCACGAAGTGCCATTGCTAAGTCATCTTGAAGTGTTAGAATCTTTGAAACTTTTACATGTGGTGCTGGTTTGAACTCAAAAGTAGTTACAACAGGACCAGAGTAAGTCCTAACAACATCACCATCTATCTTAAATCTTTTTAATTTTTCTAATAAATCTGATATTTTTTTATCTATTTCACTCTCGTTTATATGCTTACTTTTCTTTGGTGGAGTTGTGAGTATCTTTAGTGGTGGAAGTTTATAGTCTTTAGGTTTTGAACGCTCACCTTTTTCTATCTCATCGAGTAGTTTTTTATTTTCTTCTACCTCACTTATAATCTCTACTTTATGATGCTCTTCTTTTTTTGGTTCTTCTGCTTTTGGTTCTTCTTTTTTTATTAATTTCACACTATCAACATAGTCTTCAGGATGAACATCATCTTCAACTATCTCTTTTTGCTCTACAATTTTCTCTTCATTTATAAACTCTTCAATACTCTCACTTTCAACTGTAATTTTCTCTTTTTTAGGCAGTTTTTGGTTCATAAATGACAACATATCATCAGCAGTAGTGTTTAAAATTATACTCAATGATAGACTCGCAATAGCAATTATAAAGAGCCAAACGCCAAGAATACCTATAAACGACTCCAAAATTTCAACTATTGAGAATCCAAGATAGCCATTTAAATTTGAATTTACTACAACCGCTTGAAATATTAAAACTCCAAAAGTAAAAAGTATAGCTGAGAGAATAATCTCTATTTTCCTTGCACCTATTTCACTATTTCTATAAAAATACAGAGCAGGAATAATCAGCATAAAAGGATAAACATAAGATACATAACCAAACCAAATTTGATTCCAAGTACCTATGATAGCTCCAAAACTACCAACAAATCCAGCTTCAGGAAGAAGTGTAGCCACCCCACAAAACAGTAAAAACGCAACAGAAATTATAAACAGTGTCTCTTTTAAAATAATATATTCCTTGTATTCAATAACGGGATTATATCTAATCTCTACATGTAATTCAATAAACTCATAGAGTTTATCTTAGCTGCAGTAGAAAGCATCGCTTGATATGAGTTAGATAATTGATTAAATTTCATATAAGCTTCACCTATATCTACGTCTATTACTTCTGAACGAACTGTCTTTATATTGATACTTAGAAGTTCTGACCGTTCATTTGCTTGAGAAAGTGCATTTGAATATGAGCCTATCTTTGTGTGCTCATTTGTAATATGATCCATAATATGATCTATCCTACTTAAAGAATTTTCTATACCTGTATTTCTAGGGTCTACACTATTTGAATCCATTCTAAATGTGCCATTTTTAACTGCTTCTATCATTTGATTTAAATCTTTATAAAAATCTATATTCGGATCTTCAATTTTTACTGCATCATTTGCCATAAAAGTTAGAGAACTACCTTTTGATGGATTTTTTGCATTTTCATCAAACATACTAAATTCTATTTGTGATTGAGAGTGTAGTCTATCTTTTATCTCTAAACATCCTCTATAATCTAGTCCAACTTCAACTGAATTATTTGCCTTTGAAACTGCATAATTATATTCTACAAAATTGATCAATCCACCATCAGGTGGGTTAGTACCAGGAGGAATATTTGCTGGTACACCATCTACTGGTAACTTACTTGAAGTAATCATAGATATGACATCATTGAGCTGCTGATATGTTAAGCTATCAGCCTTGGTTTTATTTCCGTTGGCATCAAAAATACTAGAAGAATATGTTGTAGGAACTCCTGTGACTTTATTAATTACGGTAACAGAAAAAGTGCTTCCATTATTTGGAAGCAAAAGATCATTACTTAAATCAATTTGAGCATTAAAACTATTGCCATCAATATCTAAACCATTTAATAAAAATTTTGTTTCATCACCTAATATAGAAATATCATCAAACGTTTTAATACCAGCCACATCTATTAGTTTTGTTTTATTAACCGCATAATCATTTGTATCTTTTATAACCTGAGATACATTTGAATTAAGAGTATTGCCATCTTTTTCAAATCCACGTCTTTCATAGTTCATACTATCTGGTATTGCAAAACCCGAAACTACCGTATTGGTGGAATCTCTTGCTACTAAAGTAGCGTTTAATGTACTAGTTGAATCATCTACTATTATTTGTCCGTTTTCCAATCTCACAGAACTTGCTGGTAACCCATATTCTACTTCAATTGCTGTCATCAAATCTTGCATATTAGGTTGAACTGCAGGTAAAGGAGGCAAGGTAAATGGTGTTGTTCCTACAAGGATGTTATCAACATTGGAAGGCATAAAAAAACTCAGAGTAGTTGTTTCATCTACATTACTGCCATCAATATTATGCAGTGGATAACCAATTTTAAAAAGACCAGGTGCATAAATATCCTCTCTTGAACTAATTGTGCTTGCAGTATTTGCTGTTTTAAAATCGCTCTTACTAAAAGCTATGATGTCAACATTTGCATTACCTAATAAATCATCAATATCCGTCACATTAGCATCTGTTCCGCCATCTCTATCAACTGCACCAAAGATATTCATTTCCAAAAGTGCATTTCCATTTTTTAAATCTTTAATTTCTATTTGTCCATGATCATTCATAGTTACATTTACAACTTCATTAGTAGACGTATTACCATACTCTTGTCCAATTTTGTCTAGTAAATCATTGACTTTCGAATTTTGTGATATATTTAATTTTGAAGAAAATGTTTTACCATCAGCCATCCTGCCTGAAAGATAAAATACAACATCGGAGTCATTTGTAAGATCACTATCTTTATCCCCAACCATATCTCTTATAGTATTATTTTGTGTTAAGTAAATTTCTTTTGATTGTCCACTATCTGGATGTAATTTTATCTGGTCTAACATTTTTACGTTTGTTGACAAAACTCTACTATAATCACTATCTTTTCCTAAAAACAGATTATCTCCATTAATATTATAAGGAAGTTTAACACCTGAACCTATTAGTGCTTCTAGTTTGCCGTTATTTCCATGATAATTGCCATTGCCATCCAATGGTTTTATAGTTACAGCTGTCCCAGAAAAAAGATATTTACCATTTATGGAGGTATTTCCTAAACTAATCATATGCTCACGTAAAGAACTTAACTCATCAGCAAGAGCATTTAAACTTGTTGGAGAGTTACTAGAGTTAGCAGCTTGTATTAGTTTTGTTTTAAATGTTGTTAAAGAATCTGAGAATTGATTTAAGACTTTATCTGTATTGTTTGCATATGTCTGCGCTTTTGTACTGCTTTCTTTTACCTGCTCAAGAGTTGCGACTTCATAATTCAATCTCATAGTATCTACATATGTTCCACTATCTTCAAAACTGTTTTGTATTTTAAGTCCTGATGCTATCTGTGCATTGGTTTTATATAGTTCCTGCATGTTTCGTTGATAATTATTTATAGTATTTTTATAAAAAAGTGCATTAGTTACTCTCATGGTGACCTCTTTTGTTGTATCAAATTTGTTATATATGTATAAGCAATTACAATTCCATATAACTAAAAATCGACTTTTTGAGCATTTTTTTAAATAAATTAGCTAAATTATAAAATTTATATCAAAAATTATTGTTTTTTATAAAAAAAAAGTGTACAATGACCGCAACACAATACTTTAAAAGGATTTCAATATGAAAAAAGCAGACTTCATCCAAGCGGTATCTGAGAAGGCAGGTCTTTCTAAGAAAGATTCACAGAAGGCCGTTGATGCAGCATTAGAGACAATCAATGACGCTCTAGTAGCAGGTAAAAGCGTAAGCTTTATAGGTTTTGGTACATTCTCAACAGCTCCTAGAGCTGCTAGAAAAGCTAGAGTTCCTGGTACAGACAGAATCGTTGACGTTCCTGCAACTACAGCAGTTAAATTCAAAGTGGGCAAAAAATTAAAAGAAGCTGTAGCTAAATCTTAATTTTCACATAAATTTAGAGCTTAAAGGTGAGGTAACTTGTCTTTAAGCTTTTTTTATGTATTATTCTCTTTCAATATGAGTGCCCGAGTGGTGAAACTGGTAAACACGTTGGATTCAAAATCCAATGACTTCACGGTCTTGTCGGTTCGAGTCCGACCTCGGGTACCATTAAACACAAAAATTTATGCCATATAAAATTGGTATATTAATAAAAAATAAGGAAATGCAATGGCAGAAGTAGTAAATGGAACAGTAAAATGGTTCAACAGTGAAAAAGGTTTCGGATTTATCGAACCAGAAAATGGTGGAAAAGATGTATTCGTACATTTTCGTCAAATAAACAATAACGGTCAAGATCGTGTATCACTAGACGAAGGTCAGAAAGTAACTTTTGAAATAGGCGAAGGTCAAAAAGGCCCTCAAGCAGAAAACGTAACAGGACTATAGTCTTAAAATCAAGCAACTATGAAGTTGCTTGATACTCTTCTTACTTACTAGATATAACCTCTATAATATCACCATCAATTTCAATAGTCTCACCTGAAACAATTTTAGCACGTTTTCTTAGTTCAATTTTTCCGTTTCTTTTAACTTGTTCATCTTCTATAATCATTTTAGCATGACCACCACTATCTGCTAAATCCATAATTTTAATAAGCTTATATAGTTCAATATAATCATCTTTTAATTCAAATTTCATTTTTATCCCTTAATTTTGATGACATAATAGCAGAATTTTTGAATTCAAATCAATTATTTTCTACTAAAAGCATCTTTTTTGATTTTGATAAGAACTTATATAGCCGATAGAGTTCTATACTCGTGTAAAGCGAAATCATCTGTCATGCCACTAATGTAATCTATAACAAGCCTTACTCTATAGTACCACTCAAGAATTTCAAACTTTTCTTTGTCTTCATTACCTATCTTTGCTACATCACTATTGTATGCAACAACTTGTTTTTGAGAAATTCTTCTTAAAAGTCTCATCGATATAAAACACTCTATCTTTTCATCTTTAACTAACTTTGCAAAGTCATTGGAACTAAGTCTTAAAAGTGGTTTGTATATGTCTAGTAGACCATTTATGATGGCATAGCCCTGAAGTTCTAGCGTTTGAACATCTCTGTTTTCATAGATATACTTTTGAGATATTTTTTCTAAAATTTTTATAGCTTTAAAGTATTTACTCTTTGTATCGTAATCTAATAACGCATAGTTAAACTCACCATCAAATATTTTTTTGTGATTATCTACATAAATATCAGACACATAAGAAACCAAAGCAGTGACAATACTAGCTCTAATAAGAGTAAAAAACATGTTAAACTGATATGGCTTGTCATTTTTCTTTGCTTGGTCATATCTTTTTTGTATGACATCTAAAAGATAATCTTCTCCCTCTTTTTCACACTCACTCTTTATAAGATTGTAAACTTCATCTAGGCTAAGTATCCCTTTTTCTACAGAGTCTTCCAAGTCAGCTGTTAAGTAAGAAATATCGTCCGCAGCCTCCATGATGTAGGTCAAAGGAAACCTATGCCCGCTCTTTACATGTAGAGCCTTTTGGATAGTGCTTATAAACCCTTTTTCACTATAGTAAAACCCTGGCTTTTTCTTTAGGTAGTCTAACTTTTCACCTTTTTTGGGTTTGTCTTCGTAAGCTCCTCTAGTGTACTTTAAGACTGAAAGTATCTGAGTGTATGAAAGGTTTAGTCTTTGCAGCTTTGTGATGACTCTAATAGCTTGTGCATTGCCATCATAGTTACAAATATCTTTTTTAATCATCTCTTTTAAACTTTTGTTCTGATTAGAGGTTGATTTGAATTCATCTAAAATAGGAACTGCATTTTTTTCTACCCAGCTATTTATACTCTGTTCTCCAAAATGTCCAAATGGAGGATTTCCTATGTCATGAAGCAAACTAGTCATCTCAGAGATAGAGACAAAAGCTTCCTCAAAGCCTTCTAGCTCGCAATCAAGCTTTTTTAAAATACTCTTAGCAATAAAACGAGCCGTCTGAGCCACTTCTAAAGAGTGAGTAAGCCTAGTTCGTATAGAAGCGTTAAGTTCCAATGCAAAAACCTGTGTTCGCTTTTGAAGTCTTCTTAGAGCTGGCGAAGAGAGTATGCGTCCTCTGTCACTCTCAACAGAAACTTCTATGTTATTAGATGGGTAAAACTCTCTATCAAGTCTGATTTTTTTACTATAATCAATCATTTATTTCCTTTTAAATTTGGTCAGTCCATAGAAAGAGGTACAAGCTCAGGGAAGATAAACTGGCTTATATGTGCATTAAAGTTTATGCGAAGTTTGTCTTTTATGCTATTTGATTCAATAAGTCTCTCTTCAAGCAAAGTTTTTACAATATCTGTAGCTTTTCTTCTAGAGCAGTTTATAATTCCACCTACTTCTCCCCTAGCTATCTCGCCTTTTAAAAGAAGCTCTTTTAGTATAGTGTTTGTCTCTTTTGGTAGCGGCTTTTTATACACTCCTTGCATATCAGAAAAAACCCTAACATACTCATCTACTCTTTTAGATAAACTATCCAACCGTAAACAAGAGCTCATGTACTCTATTTGGTCTAACGCAATATCTAGCATATACTCCACAAAAGCACTTAGCTCTTTAGTCGAAAGAGTTCCTCTGCCATCAAAATCTCCATGCTTTTGCATGTCAGCATTGTGTAGCATGGTTTTGTATCTGTCTTCATCTCTTGCAAGTCCTCTAGATATGTTCCAAATGCCATAACTTTTGCCCAATAGTTGCTTTAAAGACAAATCTAACATTAGCCTAGAAACTCGTCCATTGCCATCTAAAAAAGGGTGTATCCATGTAATTTTATGATGAAAAACTAAAGCCAAGATAAGTCGTTTTGAGATAGTTCCATAGTTTTCTAACTTAAATAGATTTTGCATCTGATCTAGTAAACTAGGCAATTTACTTGCCAACGGGGGTATATGTTTTCCTACTATAACTTCTGTTTCTCGCAGTTCACCAGGTTTCATCAAAAATATTTTATTATTATCTTTTATTTTTAAAAACGGTTCCATGCCTTTTTGAGCATATAACAATCTATGCGCCAACCGCATAGTGCTTGATTCAAACAAACAAATATCATCAGCTTTTGAAAAAAGTATTTTTTGAGTCTCAATGTACTTTAGCGAGAGTATTTGTAAAGACTTCTCTTTTGAATCTTCACTATACTCCTTTCTCATTGCTTTTTCAATACTAACAGGATGTGTACCTTCTGATTCGATTTTATTTGAATAGTAACTATTGACACCATAAAGCATTTTTGAGACAGCATGTATAGTTTGAGAAGTATGTACACCACTTAACATTTGTGATTTTAAAACAACTTGTTCTGCTTTTATGATTAACTCTTCAAAAAGATTGCCTTGCAGATCATTTGGCATTATTGGAGTAAATTCCATACATGTTCCTTGGTGCTATTTTGCTCAAACTTTTACGTATTAAATTATACCTTAAAAGCCATATAATAGCAAAAAAAGTATTTTTACTTAAATTATATAATTATTTTGCTCAAACTTTTACTCAATAATTTCTTTTAATTTCTCCAACACTTTTACCATCGCCAAAGTATCTAGTTTACAATACTTTTTTAACTGTTCTCTTATAGTATTTTGCTCTTCTAAACTCTTTACATGTAAAGAAGCAAAAACCCTCATGGCATCTCCTCCATTTTGTACGCCATCAAGCTTTTTGTATGCTTCTTGCATCTGTGGCACGAGTGCTGGTAAGACATACTTTATGGAGTAGCTTCCTTTCATGCTTGGGCTTACGAAGTGCTTTTTTTGAAATGGCACCATTAGGTCTTTCATGTTGTCGTGTATGCTCATTAGCTCTACATGTAAGTCTTCAAACTGCTCTGCTAGTCTTTTTATGACTCCTTTTTCAAAGCTCATGTTATAGGCTAGTGTGTTTACATGTAGAGGTATATCTTTTACAAGTCTTTGGGCTAACGCTCTTTTAGAGTCTTTTCCAGCTTCAGCCAAAAACTCATAGTGTTCTAAACTGCCCTCGCTATGTTCTACATGTAAAGAGTATTGAAAAGGTATCTGCTCAAAAGGTTTTATGCCTTTGTAGAGTGGAATTGCTTGTTGGTAAGTCTCAAAATCAAGATAATAGATAGGGTAGCTAAGAGTATCACAAAACTCTTTTATTGCTTTTTTGTCTATGTAAGTTTTTTGAGATTTGTAGTTGGCTACTGCCTCAGCTTGTTTTTGTGTCATCTCAAATGTTTCAGGTATATCGGCTATGTCGACTATGCCTTGTTTGTACAACTCAATTTGCTTTTTACTTCCAAGGTTGAAAATGTTAAACATACTGTACTCAGGTATGCCCCTTTGTGTCTTCCAACAATACTCTTTTGCATCGCACTCATAAGGCTTATTGCACTGTTTTCCAATTTCTATGTTAGGCTCATGCTCTTTTAATAAACCCTCTAGCTCACTCAAAACAGAAGGAATACGCTGAACTAAAGTACAAACCTCTTGGCTTACATCGACCACACTAAAAAGCTTGTCTAGTTCAAGCTCTTCACCTCTGACATAAGAGCTGTCAATATGCACGACATGGGTACTTTTTACATTAAATCCAAGATTTTGAAGTACATAGTGCTGAATGGAGCAGTCATGAAGATATATCTCTTTGAGTGAAGTAGAACTTTTCACCTCATAAATCGAAACTTCATCACCCTTTACATGTAACACATCAACCATAACCAAAATACCATCAAAACGAAAAGTAGCCTCATAAATATACTCTACCTTAGCATTTAAGTACTCTTTTGTAGTAGCTATCATCTCATTGTAGTTTTTAGAATATGGCACTTCCTTGCCACCCTTAAAAAGCTCACAAGCTAAGCCCCCTACTTCATTGCCAACTTCAAAAACAGCCAAAGCAGACTCATTTGGTGGGGTAAGTACCTCTTTTTTGTACTTTTTTAGCCATAGAGCCTTTTGGCATTGTATGGCTCTGGTGTAGAGAGATTTTGAAAGGGTCATCTTTTACTCTTTTTTGTTTTCAATATTTAATTTATCTTTACTTTTCAATGTTTTATTCATATCACTTTTGAGTTTTCTTTCTACTTTTTTTACATCTTCCGCAGGAGCAATATCTTCAGGAACAATCCCTCTTGATAGCAAAGTATCTCTAACTGCCATGTTATTAGTTATGTGTTCACTTGAAATTTCCAATTCTGTACTCATCTGCTTATCTTTTGAGTTATAGATAGTAATTTCAGTTGCAAAGTCTTTTGCTTTTAAAAGAATGGTAGGCATAAAATCTGCTAATGGCTTTGTTTTATTTATATTCCATCTGTTTTTCATCTCTTGTGTTGTGTGGTTAAAAAGTGCTTTATCTCCTTTACTTCTAATAAATGCAAAGTTCTCATTCTTACCTGTCTGTTCGTATATGACTTTTGAAAGTTCTTTTTCTGTTTGAGATAGTTTTTTTCTAGCTTGAACTCTTTCTTGTTCCAAAATTCTCTGTTCGATTAGCTCTGCTTTTCTTGTCTGCAATGCAAAATAAGTTTGTGCAAAAGCTATTTGCTCTTTTTTACTATCTCCATTTTGAGCTATAAGATAACAAGCATACCTAGTAAGCATTATATCTTCTATCTTTTTTTCTGCA
>CAZHBU010000031.1:0-24433 GCA_964530865.1 uncultured Sulfurospirillum sp. | reverse complement strand
AGCGCGACCGATGCGATGTTCCCGCAAAGCGGGGACATCGCATCTATTTATTCAACGAACATTATAGCACACTTAGCTCCTTATTTAACAATTAACTAACATGAAAAATGTTCATTGATTTGTTTAAAATATTTCATTTTGTAATGTTTTGAGTTGTTTTTTAAAAAATGCTCTATAATCTTTAAAAATAAAACGTGTTTTTAAAAGGAATATGACAGAT
The DNA here is from genome assembly GCA_964530865.1 of uncultured Sulfurospirillum sp. Taxonomy (GTDB): domain Bacteria; phylum Campylobacterota; class Campylobacteria; order Campylobacterales; family Sulfurospirillaceae; genus Sulfurospirillum_A. Next base: position 24,213 of record CAZHBU010000031.1, on the reverse strand, counting down.
ACTTGAACATTATGTGATGTATTTGTTTAAAAACCTTTTAAAAACACATTTTGTTCCTTAAGTTTAAATTATTTATTTCTTAATATTATAGATATAAATCATCTACAATTTATATTTTCATGAAATTAAGTAGAGTTTATACTAGTTTTAGATATACTAATATCCTTATAAAAAACAGAGGAAACTATCTTGAGAAGTCATTATTGTACAGATTTAAGTGAAAAAAACATAGGCGAAAAAGTAGAACTTTGTGGTTGGAGTAACAACGACAGAGATCATGGTGGAATTATATTTATCGACCTTCGTGATAAGAGTGGATTGATTCAGCTAGTATGTGACCCAGCTGATAGCAAGCAGGCTCATGAGACAGCAAACGGTGTTAGAGATGAGTTTGTTTTAAGAGCGATAGGAACAGTAAGAGCTAGAGGTGAAGGGTTAGAAAACCCTAAACTAAAAACTGGAAAAATTGAAATAGTAGTTGAAGAGCTTATAGTTGAAAACGCTAGTGAGCCAGTTCCATTTGTGATTGGTGATAACAAAGTTGGAGAAGATGTAAGACTAAAGTATAGATTCTTAGACCTAAGAAACCCAAAAGCATACGAAACTTTTAAACTAAGAAGTAAAGCAACAATAGCCGCTAGAAATCTTCTTGATGCTCAAGGATTTTTGGAAGTTGAAACTCCAATTTTAACAAAATCTACTCCCGAGGGAGCAAGAGACTACCTTGTACCAAGTCGTGTTCATAATGGAGAGTTTTTCGCTCTTCCACAATCACCACAGCTTTTTAAACAACTTCTTATGTGTTCAGGCTTTGACAGATACTTTCAAATTGCAAAGTGCTTTAGAGATGAAGACCTTAGAGCAGACCGCCAACCAGAGTTCACTCAAATAGACATTGAGATGAGTTTTTGTGACCAAGAGCAAATCATGAAAGTAACTGAAGATTTACTTACTGACATTTTCAAAGCAGCTGGACATGATGTACAGACTCCTTTTAATAGAATCCGTTATAAAGATGCTATGGAGAAGTATGGTTCAGACAAGCCAGACCTTAGATATGACCTTAGTATGGTTGATGTTATAGATGTTTTTGCAAACTGTGAAAATGAAATATTTAGTGGCATTGCAAAAGATAAAAAGAAAAACAGAATCAAAGCTCTTAAAGTTCCAAATGGAGACAACATCTTCTCAAAACGTCAAATGAAAGGTTTTGAAGAGTATGTAAGAAAGTTTGGAGCAAGTGGACTTGGATACTTTCAGATGAAAGAAGATGGACTAAAAGGCCCTCTTACAAAGTTCTTTAGTGAAGCTGACTTAGAAGAGATTATCAAGGTAAGTGACCTTAAAGTTGGCGATGCTATATTCTTTGGAGCAGGTGAGAAAAACTTAGTGCTTGATTATATGGGAAGATTTAGAATCTATTTGGCAGAGCTTATGAATGTTATTCCTGTTGGTGTATTTGAGTTTGTATGGGTTGTTGATTTTGATATGTTTGAAATCGTTGATGGCAGAGTTAAAGCTCTTCACCATCCATTTACTCAACCAAAAGATATAAATGCTCCAATCGATGAAATGGAAAGCATAGCTTATGACATCGTTCTAAACGGAACTGAGCTTGGTGGTGGTAGTATGAGAATCCACAAACAAGACATGCAAAAGAAAGTATTTGAACTACTTGACATAAGTGAAGAAGAAGCAAATGAGAAGTTTGAATTCTTACTTGACGCTCTAAAATTTGGTGCACCTCCTCATGGTGGACTTGCGATGGGACTTGACCGTCTTATCATGCTACTAACAGGCTCAGAGTCTATCCGTGATGTTATAGCATTCCCTAAAACACAAAAAGCACAGTGTCTTCTAACACAAGCTCCTAGTTCTGTAGACAATGACCAACTTAGAGATTTGGGAATTAGACTTAGAGAGAAACCAAAGTCATAATGAAAAATCTGTTTTTAATTATTGGGGCACCTGGAAGTGGAAAGACTACAGATGCTGAGATTATTGCAGAACAAAATGAAAACATAGCTCACTATTCAACTGGTGAGCTACTTCGTGCTGAAGTTGCAAGTGGAAGTGAACTTGGAACTATCATAGGCAAGCGTATGAGCGCTGGTGAACTTGTTCCTGTTGAAGTTGCACTTGATACCATAGTAAAAGCGATTAACAGCTCTACATGTAACACTATTCTCATAGATGGCTATCCTAGAAGTTTTGAACAGATGGTAGGACTTGACTCTGTTTTAAAAAATGAAAAAGATATAACTCTAAAAGCTGTTATCGAAGTAGAGGTAAGTGAAGAGACTGCTATGAATAGAGTTCTTGGACGTAACCGTGGAGATGATGATAACATAGAAGTTTTTAAAAACCGTATGATTGTTTATACTGAACCTTTGGCAAGTATACAAACATTTTATGAAACTAAAAACTTACTTCATAAAATTAGTGGTGAATCAAATATACAAACTGTTACAAAAAAGATGAAAGAGTTTATCTATATTCACTCTTCATAAAATAACTATCAATTCCATCAGCAATTCCAATTGCCATAAGATCTTGATAATTAGAATTAAATATCCTTTTTCTCTCTGCTTTATTTGATATATAGCCAGTCTCTATTAAGATAGCAGGCATCTGTGCACCAACTAAAACCCAAAACGGTGCTTCTCTTACTCCACCATCTCTTATACTACTATACTTTGCTTTTAAACGGTTTAACATACCTTGTTGAACATCAAGTGCTAATTTATTTGCTGAAATAATCTTCTCTCTATTAAAGACATTTAAAAATGTCTGTTTTGAAAAGTAATTCATCTCATGAATATCAGATTGGTTTTCAAGTGCTGCTACATTTTTACTTCTATTACTTCTTGCAGGCGAGAGAAAAAATGTCTCAACCCCATGAAGTGACTTTTTTCTTGAAGCATTTGCATGTATAGACAAAAACAGATCGGCACCTTTTCTATTTGCAAATTTTGTTCTATTTCTTAGTCTTATAAATTGGTCATTTGTTCTTGTGTAATAAACGCTATATCCTCTTTTTTTTAAAACTTTTCCAGTTTTCAATGTGATTTGTAAAACAACATTTTTTTCATACTTTGTTCTACTGCCTACAGCACCAGCATCTTTACCACCATGTCCTGCATCTAAAACTATTATCTTATTTGAAGATAATGATTTTGCAAATTTATCATAACTTCTCTGTATCTTTATTGTTTTATTGTTTTTCTGATTAATCCCGTAGAAAATCTCTATTTTTGTTCCGTTTACGACTATATTTGATTTTAAAATAGAGTCTCTTTGAAAAACAATTCTAATCGTTTTTCTATCATACTGTGCAACTCTCAAATCTTTTAAAGAGGAAGGAACTTTTACATTAGGCGTGAATGGAATCACCGCTATTATATCAAAAACTTCTCTATAGCTTTTTTTGCTTTTTAGTTGAAAAGATTTAATATCTTTATTTGTCAAATTTTTATCAAAACGAAGGAGTAGCCTATCTCCTATATCAGAAATTGATTTTAAGTTTGGTAGATACTTGCTCTGTATGCTGATATTTTTTGTTGTGTTATGTTTTAAGTAAACTTTTTTGGCAATAGGTATTTTTTTTGCACTTAAAGTTTTCTTTGATACCAATTTTTTTAAAGTTAATAGCTCATTAGCATAACCAGAAGAATCAAGTCTCAGTATATTAGAAGTTTTAACTAGACGTTTTAATGTCTCTTTTTTTAATAAATTGTCATTGTTTACGATAGAGTGAATATAGATACTCTTAAGTGCATGATGAACTCTCAAAAGTTCATCATCATTTGAGGTTGCTATCTTTTTATCATAAGATAGCAACTCTTTTGTATATAATGAAGCACCAAAAATAGTGCTACATGTAAAGATTAGTAAGAATAGTAGCTTAACTATTTTCGCCATTTATCAACTTACTAATAAGTTCCTTAACACTTATAATCTCATTGAGTTTATAGCCATTTGCTCCTGTAAAAAATAGTCCTGTATCTTTTCTGCCAAGAAAGGCATCTGAAAGACGATCAGCTATACAATACCCAACCTCTTTTGCTTCAATTCCACGTTTACACGGAGCTACACAGTTACTTATGCACTTTACTTTCGGACCTTCTCTTTTATCTACTAATTCTATTAAATTTGTTTTTACTCCACGAGCTGGGTAGCCAACAGGAGATTTAAGAAGTTTTATATCTTCCTCTTTTGCACCTAAGATAACCTCTTTAAAGCTATCATGTGCATCACATTCATGAGTTCCAATAAAACGTGTTCCCATTTGAACACCGTCTGCTCCAAGCTCCATCATACGCTCAATGTCAGCTTTGTCCCAAACACCACCAGCCGCAATGAGAGGAAAATCACCCCATTTTTTTACCTCTTCTTTAATTGGTCTTATTAGATTTTCTAGCTGATACTCATCTTGTTTACACTGCTCATAAGTAAACCCTTGATGTCCTCCGCTTAGAGGTCCTTCAACTACGATAGCATCGGGAAGTCTATTGTACCTTTTTGTCCATCTTTTACATATAATTTTAAGTGCTTTTGCAGATGAAACGATAGGAACTAATGCAACATCTGGATAGTTTTCAGTAAACTCAGGCATATTTGTTGGAAGTCCAGCACCTGTTATGATGATGTCAATTCCAGCAGCACAAGCATCTCTTGCTATTCTCTCATAATCATTACTTGCATAGAGTATATTAACAGCAATTGGGTTACCATCTGCAAGTTTTCTTGCATTATCAATAATAGCTTTTAAACCTTTACTTGAGTAAAAGTTAGATTCATGAAGAGGTCTTTCATTTATATCTTTATCACTATATTTTCTCTCTTCATAATAACCAGTTCCTACAGAGCTTACAACTCCTAGTCCACCCTCACGGCTTACATTTCCTGCTAATTTATCCCAACTGATACCAAGACCCATACCGCCTTGTACGATTGGATGTTTTATTGTGTATTTACCTATTTTCAATGGTTTAAATGACATTAGATTACCTTTAACTTAGCAAATTTTCTTTTTCCAACTTGAAGTATATACTCACCTGATTTAAGTTGCAACTGCTCGTCACTAACTTTTTTTTGATTTAGTTTTACTGCACCTTGCTTTACATCACGACGTGATTGTGAAGTTGATGGAGATATTTTACACTCTACTAACGCTTTTGCTATCCAAATTGGGGCATTTAAACTAAATTCTTCTATGTCTGAAGGAAGTTCATTTTTTTTATGAACATTGTTGAACTCTTCTTTTGCTTTTTTAGCTTCTTCTTCATTATGATATTTAGCTACTAATTCTAATGCTAAATTCTCTTTTGCAACTTTTGGGTGAAGCTTTCCACTCTTAACATCATCTTTACATGTAGCGATTTCTTCAAGACTATGTGAGCTTAAAAGTTCGTAGTATCTCCACATCAAATCATCGCTAATACTAAGTATTTTTCCAAACATATCACTTGGCTTATCTGTAACACCAATGTAATTATTTAGAGATTTACTCATCTTGTTGACACCATCAAGTCCTTCAAGAAGAGGCATCATAACAACTGCTTGCTCTTTTCCTGCGTTGTAAGTACGTTGTAGTTGTCTTCCCATCAGAAGGTTAAACTTTTGGTCAGTCCCACCCATCTCAATATCACAGTTCATGGCAACACTATCGTAACCTTGTAGAAGTGGATATAAAAATTCACTTATTGAGATTGGTGTTTGTGATTTATAACGCTTTTCAAAATCTTCACGCTCAAGCATACGAGCTACATTAAAAGTTGTAGTAAGCTCTATGATTCCAGCAGCTCCTAGTTTCTCTAACCACTCAGAGTTAAACATAACTTCTGTTTTGCTAGGATCTAGTACTTTAAAAACTTGTTCTTTGTAACTCTCAGCATTTTTTAATACCGTTTCACGATCAAGCTTTTTTCTAGTCTCATTTTTACCAGTTGGATCACCAATCATGCCTGTAAAATCACCTATAAGAAACTGTACTATTGCTCCATACTTTTGTAAAACTGCCATTTTTTGAAGTAAAACAGTGTGTCCAAGGTGCAAATCTGGTGCAGTTGGATCAAAACCAGCTTTAACATAGTAGTTTTTTCCATTTTCAAAATACTCTTTTAAAAGTACTTCAATACGTTCCATATCTATGATTTCAGCAACACCACGTTTAATCTCATTTATCGCTTCTTTAATCATTGTCTCTCTTTCTATTTATATACATCATTTACAGATACAAAATCTATTACTTTATATCTTGCTTTTAGTTTTTCTCTTGCTAACTCTACATTTTTGTCAGGAAGTTCAAGTATCATCTCAAAATAATCTGCATGACCCTCTTCTGATTGACCTAACTCTATGGTTACAAGATTGATTTGCATTTTAGCCAAATATTGTAAAAAAGTCGCTAAAGAGCCTCTTTTATTTTCTAGCCCGACTATAAGTCTATATCTTTCAGGTGCTTCTCTTGTCCATTTTACAAATATCATCTGCTCTTTTTGTTCCATCAGCATTGAAGCTCGTTCACAAAACTTATGATGAACTGTAACGTTACTACCCTTTTTAAAACCTATGATATCATCATCACGTTTTGGATGACAACAGTAGTCAAAAAGGACATTAGAAACGTTTTGATTTGAATATATTACTATGTTATCAAACTTCTGTTTTTTTATATTATATTTATTCAGATTTAAAAATGGAAACAGAATTTTATCACTTTTTGGGTATTTTTTAAGTGCATTGACTATATTTTTAAAATAGACAGAATCAGTTGCAATTTTATAGACTTTATTTACAATATTCTCTTTTTCTAACCAACGTTTTAGTTTTCTATCTCTTACATTAAAAACAGCTACAAGTATGTCTATTGCTATCTTATTGTTTATCTCTTTCATCTTTTGACGGCAGTTTACTGCAATCGAGTTTCTTGCTTTTCCTGTTTTTACGCTATTGACCCAACTACATCTATAGTGAGGCTCTTTTGAAGTTATAATTCTTACAATATCTCCATTTTTTAACTCTGTCAAAAATGGTGTTTTTTGTTTATTGACATACGCTTCTTTTGCATATGCTCCTACTTCTGTGTGAACTTCATAAGCAAAATCTAATACCGTTGCACCTCGAGGGAGTGTAAAGATATCTCCTTTTGGAGAAAAAACTGCTATATCTTCACTATAAAGGTTGTCTTTTGCTATCTCATAAAACTCTTCTATATTTTCGCTTGCTTCATCTTGGCTTTTAAAGTCATTGAGCCACTCTAATTTTGGATTTAATCCACCACTTTTGTACTTCCAGTGAGCTGCTACTCCAAACTCTGCTGTTTTGTGCATATCTTTTGTTCTTATTTGTGACTCAATTATAGATTTGTTGTCAAAAACTGTAGTATGAATAGTCTGATAACCATTCTCTTTTGGTATCGCTATATAATCTTTAAACCGTGAAATAAGTGGATTGAAATTTTGATGAATAATCCCTAAAGCACGGTAACAATCAATAGGCTCATCTACTATAACACGAATCGCAAGCATATCAAGAACTTCTTCTATAGATACACCTTTTCTTTGCATTTTTAAATAAATTGAGTAGTAATGTTTAACACGTCTTTCTATATCAAAATCATTCTCAATAAAACCATTCTTTAACATCAAAGTTTTTGTCTCTGATGTAAAGTGATTTAATCTAAGTTGTAATTGTTGAGAGTGCTCTTGTATATAGTCATCTATTTTTTTAAATTCATTTGGCAATGCATATTTAAAACTCAAATCTTCTAAAAAATTCTTTATTGAAGAGATACCTAGTCTATGTGCTATTGGTCCATAAACGACTATTGTCTCTTCACTAATTCTTCTTTGTTTTGCACTACTCAAAGACTCAAGTGTAAGCATGTTATGAAGTCTATCACAAAGTTTAATAACCAAAACTCTAATGTCATTAGTCGAAGCTAAAAGCATTTTTCTAAAAGAGAGTGCTGAAGATATAATCTTCTCATTTGAATTTGAAGGTATTAGCTCACTGTCACGAATCTCCATTATCTTAGTCAAACCCTCTACTAAGTGAGCTACTTCTTCATTAAATTCATTTGCAACTTCGTCAATGGAACAACATGTATCTTCCACGACATCATGTAAAAGACCAGCGATAATCATATCTTCATCGCCACCTAAAAAGGCAACAAAAACCGAAACTAGTATAGGATGAATCGCGTAAGCTTCTCCACTTTTGCGTAACTGACCTTCATGTTTTTGTTGAGTAAAAAATAGTGCTTTTTCTACATGTTCACTCTTTGGAATATACTCATATAGAAACTCTATTGCGGTATCTACATCTTTACAAGATTTAACACGCTCAATTAACCGTTCCATTAACTATTGATTACTCTTCTTTATCTAAGAAAGACTCAATAGATACTTTTCCTTCTGCAACTTCTAAAAGTGCAATATCAGTAAACTTACTATTTGCATCTTCTCTTTTTACTAATGGCTCTGCACCATTTGCTAACTGTTCTGCACGTTTTGCTACCAATAGTGCTAATTTATATCTATCATCATTTACATACTTTAATGCTTTTGCTGTTATCTTTTCTGTTCTCATCTGTTTTCCTCGTTATCTTGTTTTTTTACTATTGAACATTTTGATAAATCCCCATTTATTATCTCTAAAAGGTTATTTTTTACAAACATGTTACAAACTACGATTGGTAGTTTATTGTCTTTTGCTAAGGCTATAGCAGTATCGTCCATCACTTTGATGTGATCGCTCATAGCTCTGTCATAAGAGAGTTCATTTAGTTTTTGTGCATCTAAAAACTTTTTAGGGTCTTTATCATAAACTCCATCAACTTTTGTTGCTTTTATAATCATATTTGCACCAATTTCAATAGCTCTTAGAGTTGCTGCAGTGTCAGTTGTAAAATACGGATTACCTGTTCCTGCTGCAAAAATTACTATTCTTCCTTTTTGAAGATGACGCCCAGCACGTCTAACTATAAAAGTTTCACAAATTGCTTCCATCTTGATAGCACTTTGAACTCTTACCTCCATACCAACATGCTCTAAAGCTTCTTGCATAGCTATTGAGTTTATAACTGTTGATAACATACCCATATAGTCACCACTTGTTCTTTTAATAATCCCATCTTTTGCAGCACTTACCCCACGAATGATATTACCACCACCAATAACAATACCAACTTCAATACCACTGTTTATTAATGTTTTTATCTCATCAGCAATAAACTTCAATATAGACGTATCTATACCAAAACCATTCTCACCAGCCAATGCCTCACCTGAAAACTTAACTAATACCCTTTTATTTTCCATATTTGTCACCTCATTATATTTCGCGGATTATACTATAAACTTAATTTACTACTGCTTAGTATCTTATTAATTCTAAAGGATTGATATGATAACTCTTTTGTGTCACCTCAAAAGAGAGATCATCTTTAACTCTTCCTATCACATAACCTTTTTTTATTTTTTTCCCTACTTTTATCGTTGGTGCTATTTTTGAAAGATGTGCGTAAATTGTGTGAATTCCATAGCTATTTTCAATAATAATTACTTTATCTAAAACAGCTGTATCTTTTGCATATACCACTTTACCATTGAGTACATTTTTAACTTTTGCATTTTTCTTTTTAGAGGTCAATATTACCGATTCGTTAAAAATCTTCATCTTATAAATTGGGTCAGTATATCTTCCAAATTTTCTTTTAATAGTAAAGCTATCTAGTGGTGCTATGGTCTTTTTCCCTCTATATTTTTTTACCCTACTATTTTGATAAGAAGAGCCTATTTGACGTACTGTCATCTTTCCATTGATTTTTGAGTCACCTTGTGCTTTCTTAATTGCAGCAAGTCTCTTCCTCTTTTGGGCTTCATCTTCTTTTGCTTTAATTATCTTTAGTTTTTTAAGAGTTGATCTAAGCTCATTTCTCTCTTTTTCAATCTTAAATAATCTTTTTTTGTATGAAGATCTCTGGGAATTCAACTTTTTTATACTTAGTTGTTTCGATTTTTCAAGAGATGCATATTTTATTTCTTTTGTTTTCAATACCTCAATAGAACTTTTAATACTTTTTATTTGAGAGTTTTGTACATCAATCTTAGTATTAATTTTATCATAATCATGCGAAAGTTTTGAGAACTCTTTTTGCATAATTATACCTATTTTATCCACCGCTTCTTCAACTAAAATATTTTCACTAGAATCTTGATAATTTTTATCTGAAATAAGATAAAAAGAGAAATCCTCAGCTATTATCTTAACTATTTTTTTCTCTAACTCTCTTTTGCTTTTTATAAGTTTCATATTTTGAGTGGCTAAATCTTTGAGATTTACCTCTTTAACTTTTACAATATTTTCATTTCTAGCTATATTTTTTCCCAAATCTTCTATCTGCTTCTTTATACTATTTAACTTTTTTTCCTCTTTAAGTATGTCTTTTGCTACATCATTAAGTTTTCGATTTATATTTCTCCCAACTTTACTTTTTGATTTTAAATTTTTTTGATTCGTTACTATCTTTTTCTCAACACTTAAAGCAGCAAAAATAGTTACATGTAAAGCCAAAATAACAAGTAAAATTCTCATTCTCTATTCATCTTTCTAATCACAATAGAGACAATAACAAGTGAGAAAACAAGAGAAACACCAAGAAGCATACCTGTACCTTTTAGCAAATCAAATTCTGGTACATTAATGTTCATATTCTGTGCAAAAGTGTTGACTTTTTCCATATGTGGAAACATTGTAAAAGTAATTGATACAAGTATCGTACTTATAAAAGAGTCTACTATGACTAGTCTATACAGAACTGCACTTTTCATCCAAAAAGGAGCACCAAATAGAGTCATGACCGCCATTCTCTCTCTATGTTCTAAAAGCCAAATTTTCATCTGCTTGAACATTAATAGAACAGAAATAATCAATATAAACACAGAAAAAACTGAGGCAGTATTTTTCAATGCTTGAAACATTCTATATACTCTATTGTGAGTTTTAGAAAAAGTCTCTACTTTTCTAGCTAACCCACTTGAAAGTAATTTTTTCTTTATGCGTTCTATCTCTACTACGCTAGGAAAAGACTCCAATTTCATAGAGTAAAACTTCGGTAAAGCTATCTTTAATAATGAAATATTTTTTGAAGAAATATTGCCTTTAAGTCTATCAAGAATTTTTTTAGAGCTTATCTCTTTTATAGATTTTATACCATTTACTCTACTTTTAACCACTGCTACAGAGAGTAGTTCTGGAGCAACTACTACTATGGAGTAATCTTCAGTAAGTTTTTTTGAGTAATTTTCTACTATTTTATCTGTTAAAAATGTAAATTGCAAAGAGAACAAAAGAACAAATAGAGGGATAATAACTGAAAGATGATTTTTAAGAGACTTCATAAACAACCCCACTTTCTAAAAAGAAATGCTTATAGTCTATACCCAATGTCGAAGGGATATGGTGAGTAACTACAACAACTGTAGTTCCAAGATGTTCTTTTGCATTTTTTAGTAAATCCCAAATAACTTCACTAGAATACTCATCGAGATTGCCTGTTGGCTCATCTGCTAAGATCATGACAGGATTATGTGCTAAGGCTCTTGCCATGGCAACACGTTGCTGTTCTCCACCACTAAGTTCTAGTGGATACTTATCTGCCTTATGTAGCAATTTAACATGTTTTAAAAGTTTTTGAGCTTGCTTAACACAAACACCTTTTGAAAAACCACCTATCATAAGAGGCAACATCACATTTTTTTCTACTGTCCAGTCATTAATAAGTCTATAATCTTGAAATACAATTCCAAGATAACGTCTAAGAAGATTTAGCTTTGAAGTACTTATGTTTTGTATATTAACACCACAAACATTTAATCCACCTTTTTTAGGTGCCAAATCACCATACATAGACTTTAGTATCGTAGATTTACCACTACCACTTTTCCCTGTTATAAAAACAAATTCATTTGGATTTATCTTCATGTTGGCTTCGGTTATGATAGGTTCATCTCTTCCATAAGCCAAAGTTAAATTCTCAGCATTTATCACGTGTTCCACAAATACCCTTTTATTAGTTCATGTGCTTTTTCATTATCTTTAGTTGCTAAAACATTGTTAGGGAAGTATGTTATCTCATCTTTTTTTATAAAGATATAACTATGCTCATTTCTTTGACTTGCTCCAAAAGATACTCGTAAAAGACCTTCATCTTCACTTACTTCGTAAATATCTTCAATATGAGCAAAAAAACTCTCTCCTCTTAATGTAACCTCATCAAATCTCTCTTTAACATCTTTAAATTCTATATCTCTGTCAAACTTTAATCTACCTACCCTAGGTATCTCTTCAGATTTTTCTTGATTTATCATCGTAATATCATAGATATCTTTATCTTGTCTTTTCCATCTATCTTCATACTTGCTACTTATCTCTAAATCTCTATTTTTATTTACATGTAGTTCCACTTTTTGTTGTTTTATAAACTCACCAAACGAATATTCAAAGTAACGATCACTATCAGTTCTAAGTTCTAGAGTTCCACCAACTCTCAAAACCCTCTTTGATTCATCTATAAATCTTTCACTTATAACACGACGGTGAGGTTTTTTATCCCAAGGAACTGGGAAATGAACAAATATCTGCTCAACACTATTTGAGTTTAAAAACTCTAAAAATGTTCTAGCATCATAATCTACCACCAAAATATTTTCTATACCTTGAAGCTCGCACTGATTCAACACTTGCTCTATAGAGGGCTTATGTATTTCTAAACCAATAACAATTTTATCTGGATTTTTTTTAGCTTGATGAAGAAGTTGTCTACCACTTCCAAAACCAACCTCTACTAGTATACCTTTTTTACTTTTAAACTCATCTGCAAAATACTCCATACTTTTTAAATATGGTGATACTTTCAAACTCTTCTCTTTTTTAGAGTCTATATTAGAGTTTGTAGTCTCTGTTTTACTCAAATCTCTAAAATCTTTTAGTACTTGTTGTAAAATAGCAACTTGCGATGGTCTGCTTATCTTATCACCTTTTACAAGATAGCCTTTTTTGCTTTTATTGATTTTAAGAAGCATATCACAGTTTTGAGTATGACTCATCACTAGTCTCTCACCTCTTGTTGAAACTGCCACAAACTCAAACTCACTCTTACCATAGTTTGATGGATATGTTGGTTCTACAAACTCTTTAGTATGAAAATTTGGCATTACTCTTTTGGCATTTCTATGATAGTATTTTCCGACTTTTTAGATGCTAATCCATACTTGTCTATAGCAACTACATTATACTTATATTCAATACCTCTTACAACATCAGAGTCATTAAAACTTTTTCCTTCAATATTAGTAAAGACTTTTTTCTTATCTTTATACTCTTTTATTACATTATACTTAATAGCTCTATTATCTATACTTTTCCAAGTGATATTTATACTTCTTCCATCATGGTTAGATGATGTAATATAAACTGTAGCAGGAATAGCTAAAGAACTCCCCGTTACTGCATTTTGTTGTCTTGGAGATTCTAGTCCATCTTTATCTACTGTTGTTACATAGTAGTAATATGATTTACCATTTGTATTTATTAAATCTTCGTATTTTGTATCTTCAGTTTTTGCAAGATAACTATAAAAAAGCATAGTATTTATAGCTCTATAGACTTTATAATATGAAAAATCTTTCTCGACAGAAGCATCCCAACTAAGAACTATTTTTTTTGGAACATCTACTGTAGCTGTTAAGTTTTTTATAACTATAGGAAGTGGCTTTGTTCCAGCTTCCACTATTTTACTTGGCTTTGATATTAGCCCATCATAAGTTTTTACTTTTATTCTATATCTAAAAACACGATTTTCCTTAAGCCCTGAATCAATATACTCAGCATTTAGTCTGCCTTTAACAACTGCTAATTGTTCCCAAGATGTTGAAGTAAACTCATTTCTCTGTATGATATAAGATTCTACTCTTTGTGAGGTATGTGGTCTCCAAACCAATTTTACTCTATGAGGAAGCCCTGTAATAGCTCTTATAAATGATACTGATTCTATGAGAGGAGCCGTTGCCACTGAGATAGTATCACTTGCCACTGACTCCCTTTTGTTTTTTGAGTATGTTGAAAAACGGTAATGATACTGAGTAGCTGGTTTTAATTTTGTATCCACAAAGTGTGAACTATACTTGTCCTTTACGGTTGCTATTCTCTCTAGTTTTCCATTTTGTAACTCTGGATTTGAACGATAAACATAGTATCCACTTACTCTCTCATCAAAACTAGGCTTCCACTCAAAACCTATCTCTGTTACTTCTGCTAAAAATTTTACCTCTGCTAACTTTGGTAACGTTTGGTCAATAATTGGTTTCTTAGGTGGTTTTGGGTTATTTGTACATCCACTAACAAAAAGTATTAAAACGCTTAATGATATAAGAGCTATCCATTTTCTCATCTATTTCGTCCTTATTAAAATGTTTTTTTAGTATATTTTCAAAATCCTCAAAGGGCGGAGCAATGACTTGCATAAACTCTCCTGTTATAGGATGTTGTAAGTATAATATGTATGCGTGTAGCATAACTCTTGCTATTTTACTCTTTTGGCTCTTAAAACCGTATAAATCATCTCCCAAAACATGACGAGATAGGGAATTTAGGTGAACTCTGATTTGGTGTGTTCTTCCAGTAAAAAGTTTTGCACTTATAAGCTCTCTTTTCTCATCTTTTGCAAGTGAAAGTTTACAAAATGCACTTTTTGATTCACGTCCTCCTGCAACAACGTCCATCTTTAGTCTATTGTTTCTATTTCTTCCTATTGGTTTATCTACTACTGTATCATCTTTCAAAGGCACATCTATCATCGCAAGATAATACCTTCCCATACTTTTATCGACCAACTGTGAAGATAGTCCCATGTGAGCTTCATTGTTTTTTGCAATTACCAAAGCACCACTTGTCTCTTTGTCTATGCGGTGGACTATCCCGTGTCTTTCATCACCACTAATTGTTGAAAGTGAAATTCCACGCTTGATTAACCAATCAACAACAGTAGCTTCTTTAACACTTGGAGCTGGATGGATAGTCAAAAATGGAGGCTTGTTTATAATCATAATATCATCATCTTCATACAACACGTCTATATCAAAATCAACTCTATAACTCTCTTTCTCTTTTTTTGCTTGAACAAAATCATACTCAACAATGTCATCAATTTTTAGTTTAAAACTACATTTTTTTATCTCTTTATTACCAAATTTTATACCAACTTGTTTGATCAACTGCTCTATTTGATTACGAGGAAGCTCAAGTTCTTTACTCATAACTGCATCTAATCTTCCATTTTCTTTACATATAAAGGTCATTTAACTCTCTTTTTTGTATAATCGTTTATCAAAACACTAAGGCACTCTTTGTTACAGATAGATAAACGTATATTTACACATTTTGATTTTCTACTTCCTATTTTGGTTATACCCATTGTAGGACTCTCATTTTACCTAATTAATGAAGCAAATACCATACTCGCTAATAAACAAATAGTTTATTTCACTGTAGGTTTCTTAGCTTTTCTGTTTTTTTTTCTAATTCCTATAAGAAAAATAGAGTGGTTGATTCCTATGTTTTTTTGGTTTACTATCGCTCTTCTTGTTAGTGTTGATTTTTTTGGAATCTCAAAACTAGGTGCAAGAAGATGGCTTGAACTACCTTTTGTTCACTTTACAATCCAACCCTCAGAGATATTAAAACCAGCTTTTGTCCTTATGATGGCATATCTTATAAAACATAATCCACCCGAACAAGAGGGGTATGAATGGAAAGAGTTTATGAAACTAAGTTTTTACATACTTCTACCATTTATACTTATAGCAAAAGAGCCCGATTTAGGAACTGCAATGGTTCTTCTTATCGTTGGATATGGAATACTATTTGTTATTGGAGTCAATAAAAAGATTTGGATTACAATATTTATTGCTATTGCTATAAGTGGTCCATTTTTGTATAGCTCTTTGCATGATTATCAAAAAAAACGTATCACAGACTTTATATCTGAAAAACCTAGTTACCATGTTAGACAATCAATCATTGCCATAGGAAGTGGAGGTTTAGAAGGTAAGGAAAAAACTGAAGCTACACAGACTCACTTCAAATTTTTACCAATAGCAACAAGTGATTTTATCTTCGCCTACCACGTTGAAAGATTTGGTTTTTGGGGAGCTTTGGGTTTAATTGGTTTTTATGCTCTACTCATAGTTCATCTTATAACTCTAAATTTTAAATTTCACAAAGACTACTTTGGACAAGTTATTACCACAGGTATTGCTCTGCTCATTTTTGTATATATGGGAGTAAATATCTCTATGACTATAGGTTTTGCACCAGTTGTAGGAGTACCTTTGCCCTTTTTTAGTTATGGAGGTAGTAGTTTTATAACTTTTATGGTATTTTTTGGAATTTTAGAAAATCTACTCACTTTTAGGTTTGATAGAACATATAAATCTGTAAAATACAACATTTAATTCAAATTTTATTTTACTTTAAAGGATAAGTGGATAGAATGTCACTCTCAAAAACAGATATGCTTTTAGCTAAGATGTTTCTGTTGTTCTTGTAGTAGACAATGTTTGAGATTAAATACTACTTATCTAACAAGTGGGGGTTCTTAGCTCAGTTGGTTAGAGCTCTCGGCTCATAACCGAGCGGTCGGGCGTTCGAGTCGCCCAGAACCCACCATCTTTCTTCTTAATAATTATTTTCAAAAAATTTATTAACATTTATTTAACATTTTATAGGTACAATTTGCAAAAATCTAGGAGTCCCATAATGTTTAAAAAAGTATTAATTTCAATAATCTTATCTGCAAGTAGCTTATTTGCCAATGAAGTTGTTATATTAGATGCCTATGTAAGAGCTGTACCACCAAACTTACCAAACAGTGCTTCATTTATGAAAATCACAAACAATAGCAATAAAAAAATCTCTTTAATTAGTGTTAATTCTACTGTAGCAAAAAACATTGAATTACATGAACATGTAAAAAGTAATGGCATGATGAAAATGCAACAAATACAAAGTATTGAAATCCCTGCAAATTCTACCGTAGAACTAAAACCTGGCGGTTTACATGTAATGCTTATAGGACTTAACAAAAAACTAAAAGCTACTGATAAAGTAGATTCATTTAAATTTAATTTTTCAGACGATACTTCTATAGTACTAAAAAATGTACCTGTAAAATCTGTAATGATGGGTATGAAAAAGATGAAAATGAACCACAATTAATGAAAAAAAAGCTTATTTTATTTACTTTATCTATCATTTTAATCTCTTTTGCTTTTTTAATTGTTCTCCCTTACGTTCAAGACCAAAAAAAGATAAAACAATATGCATTCACAATGGACTCTATTGATGGTAAAGTTAATCTAAGTGATTTCAATGGTAAATATACACTTATATATTATGGCTACATGTACTGCCCTGATATATGCCCTACTACTCTAAGTATAGTAGCCGATGCTTTAAAAAAATTACCTAAACAAAAAGCTGATATGTTTCAACTTATCTTTATAAGTGTTGATCCTGATAGAGACAAAGTCGAAGGTCTAAAAGAGTATGCAAACTACTTTTATAAGGGAGCAATTGGGGTTACTTCAAATAAAAAGTATCTAAAAACTATAACTGCAAACTACGGTACTTACTATGCCTATGAATACTTAGAAAACTCAAAGATAAACTACTCTGTTGCTCATACCTCTTTTGTATACGTTATGGATAAAAATGGAAAACTTTTACATAAACTAGAACACTTAGAAAAAACCAGTGACGTTTTAAGTATTATAAAAAATCTCAATTAAGTCACTTGACTTACCTTTAAAAGAAAATATATATAAATTTTAAATAAGATAAAATTTATCTTATTTAAAATACCTTGATAAGTAGGCATGTAGATGATAAAATTGATTTAAATCAATTTTATATATTATAATAAAAATTTTCTATCCATATACAGCTATCTATAGTATAAATCAATAAAACTAGTTATATTATTTATCTTCAGTTTTCATAATCATCTGTTATCATACAAATGTTAAAAATGTGTCATTTTAATAAATGATAAAGATAAGGGTGCTGTTGTGAAAAAACTTTTTTTAATTCTGGTTACTACTATACTAATGTCCTGTGTTTATGCAAGTGACGAAAAAATAGGAACTTATGAAAAGCTTGGTGGGTTTGTTCCATTAGATTTGGAATTTAGAGATGAAAATGGAGAAAAAAAAACTTTAGGGGAATTTATAAGTAATAAACCTACTGTTATATCGGTCAACTACTTTAAGTGCCCTGGTGTTTGTGGCCCTCAAATAGACGGCATGACAAGAACCATAGATAGAATGGAACTAGTAGAGGGCAAAGACTATAAAGCTTTAACTATTAGTTTTGTAAAAACTGACACTTCTAAAGATGCTCAAAACTTCAAAAAAAATCACATTAATGTAATAAGAAAAAACTTTGATCATAACTCATGGAATTTTTTAACAACTGACAACCAAAACACTATCGACATCTTAACAGAGTCACTTGGATATGAATATAAAAAAATCATCAATAAACAAGGTTTTGTAGACTATATACACCCTGCTGGATTGGCTGTACTATCACCTGAAGGGAAAATAACTAGGTATCTTAGTGGTATTAAATATTTATCATTTGACCTAAAGATGGCTCTTTTGGAAGCTTCAGAAGGAACTGTAAGACCAACAATAACAAGGGCACTATCTTTTTGTTTCTCATTTGATCCAGAAAACAGTAAATACGTCTTAGCTACAAACAAAATACTAGCAACCATTATCTTG
This sequence comes from uncultured Sulfurospirillum sp., assembly GCA_964530865.1. Classification (GTDB taxonomy): domain Bacteria; phylum Campylobacterota; class Campylobacteria; order Campylobacterales; family Sulfurospirillaceae; genus Sulfurospirillum_A. The sequence goes on along the minus strand of CAZHBU010000031.1, from coordinate 5,362 downwards.
TCAATTATTTTTGGATTTTTTATATATATGTTAATTAGCGGAAAAAAAAGAAAAAGAGGAGAAAATTACAATGAGTAATGTTCACAAGAGTTTTTATGACGAAACACATACAGTGTTTGGGCACCATAAAAGCAAAGTACTACAATGGATATTTAGTATAGATCATAAGCGTATCGCTCTGCTATACCTATTTGTCATGTTTGCGTTTTTTGCAGTTGCAGTTACAACTGCTTTAGTAATGCGACTAGAATTATTTAGTCCAGGTCAAGATTTTATAGATCCTGATACTTATAATCAGGCATTTACATTGCATGGGGTTATAATGATATTTTTATTTATTATTCCTGGAATTCCAGCAGTTTTAGGTAACTTTTTGCTACCTTTACAACTAGGAGCTAGAGATGTATCTTTCCCAAAAATAAACTTACTTTCATGGTGGCTTTATATGCTTGGAGCTGTCATGGCAGTCACATCTTTATTCGTAGGTGATGGCTTTGCCGATACAGGTTGGACTTTTTATGCACCATATAGTGTAAAAACAGGAACTAATGTTGTTATGGCATTGAGTGCTGCTTTTGTACTTGGTTTTGCATCAATTTTAACAGGTATAAACTTTGTTGCAACAATTCATAGACTTAGAGCTCCTGGAATGGGGTTTTTCAAAATGCCTCTTTTTGTTTGGAGTCTTTATGCTACTTCATGGATACAGATTTTAGCAACTCCTGTTGTAGGAATTTCCTTGATTATGGTCATACTCGAACGGACATTTGGTATTGGTATTTTTGACCCTACCAAGGGTGGAGATCCTGTTTTACTTGAACATATGTTTTGGATATATTCTCATCCTGCTGTTTATCTTATGATTCTTCCTGCTTTTGGAATTGCATCTGAGATAGTTCCTACTTTTTGTAGAAAACCTATTTTTGGTTATCATGCGATTGCAATTTCAAGTGCTATGATTGCGGGTGTTGGTTATCTTGTTTGGGGACACCACATGTACACATCTGGTGAATCTGAAATGATTAAACTAATCTTTTCTGCACTGACATTTTTTGTGGCAGTTCCTACTGGTGTTAAGTTTTTTGACTGGATTGCAACTATGTATAAAGCATCTATTGATTTTAAAACTCCCATGCTTTGGACAGTTGGAACATTTGTTACATTTATCATAGGTGGACTTACTGGTCTCATCGTAGCTTCAGTTGGAGTTGATGTATACTTGCATGATACTTATTTTGTTGTTGCACACTTTCACTATGCAATTCTTGGTGGTGTTGTTTTTCTTATGTTTGCTGGAATGCACTACTGGTTTCCTAAAATTACTGGGAAAATGTACGATGAAAAACATGCTACAAGAGCATTTTATACTATCTTTATAGGATTTAATCTACTTTGGTTCCCTATGTTCATAGCTGGTATGCTTGGTATGCCAAGACGTTATTTTGATTATCTTCCTGAGTTTGAAATATATCATAAAATAGCTACTATTGGATCATGGATATTTGCTTTAGGGCTTATATATATGTTTTATATACTTTATCGTGGCTGGAGATATGGTGAACTTGCTGGACCAAACCCTTGGAATGCAACTACACTAGAGTGGCAAATTCCTTCACCTCCACAGCTTCCTAACTTTGGAGAGATTCCTTATGTGGATTATATGCCTTATGATTATAAAGATGGTGAACCTGTTCGTCATTTAGACCTTTCAGTAAAGGAGGACAAGCCACATGAGTAATGCAACGTCAACAGAACCTGAAATAGTCTATGACAAACAAGGAAACCCTCATGAAGTTGTTGATTTTAACAACGACTACGAGGGTGCAAAACTTGGATTTTGGTTGTTTATATTTACTGAAATTATGATTTTTGGTGCAATGTTTTTAGTATTTGGTTTTTATTTATTCCAATTTTCTCCTGATTTCATGGCTGCTTCTGAAGGCTTAAATAGAGTTTTAGGTGGAACAAACACTTTCATACTTCTTCTTAGTGCATTAACTATGGGACTCTCATTAGTTAGATTGAGAAATGGAAAAATAGATGAATCAAAAAAATTCATCTGGGCAACAATCATACTTGCATCTATATTTGTAACCATAAAGTACTTTGAGTGGTCACATGAGATTCACATGGGCATATATCCCGGCTCTCCCACTCTAAATGCTTTAGAAGATGGTACTAAACTATTCTTTGGTCTATACTTTACAATGACAGGTCTTCATGGCCTTCACATCATCATAGGTATTGGTGTTATGTTTTGGGTTTTAGCTCTTATTAATAGCGGTAAAATAACTTCAACAAACTTTGTTGTTTTAGAAAATACTGCTCTATATTGGGATTTAGTTCACCTTGTTTGGGTGTTTGTTTTTCCTATGTTTTATCTGATTTATTAGGAGCTCATAATGAATACAAATTTAAATCAAAATACACATCCAGTTAGTTCGTCAATATATTACAATGTCTTTTTTCTACTAATTGGACTTACTATTTTAACTCTATTGCAACCTGTCATTATAAACCTAGATTTAGGTTCAACTTTGATAGTTCAGCTAGGCATTGCTTTCACAAAAGCATTTTTGATTATTGCATACTATATGCATATAAAATCGTCTTCTCCACTGTTTAAAAAACTGATTTTTACTACTGTTATATTGTGGATTGTTTTATATGGTTTGATGGCGATAGATACCTACTATAGGTATACTCCAAATGATTTATTTAGTAACTAGAGAAGGATTGTTATGTTAGAAGGAATGAAAGGCGTATCAAGCTTCGCTGGTGAAGTAGATTTGGCTATATTGGTTGTTGTTGGACTCTCAGTTCTTATATTTGTACTTGTAGTTGGGGTTATGTTTTACTTTTTATATAAGTACAGCAGTAAAAGACACTCAAGAGACCAAGTTAAAAACATTGAGCATAATCTAGTATTAGAAATAACTTGGACAGTGACACCAATGATACTACTCGCAGTTATGTTCTACTATGGATATACGAGCTTAAAAGCTATGAGAACTATACCTGCACAAAATATGGAAGTCAAAGTGACAGGGCAAATGTGGTTTTGGTCTCACGAGTATCCAAATGGCAAAAAAACAAAAGATTTGTATGTGCCTATTGGAAAAAATATAAAGTTAGTAGTAACTGCAAAGAAAAATGATGTTCTTCATAGCTACTATGTGCCAGCTTTGAGATTAAAACAAGATGCAGTTCCAGGTAAATTTTATAACGCTTGGTTTAAAGCAACTGATACAGGAGCATTTGACATCTTGTGTGCTGAGTACTGTGGTACTAGACACTCTTATATGTTAGCAAAAGTTCATGTTTTAGAAAAAGATGTCTTCGATGCATGGTACAATAGTGATAAAAAAACACCATTTGACAAAGAGACAAAAACAGCAGTACATCCAGGACTTACACTTCTAAATGACAACGGCTGTACAGGTTGTCACTCTCTTGATGGCTCAGACTTAGTCGGTCCAAGCTATAAAGATATGTTTGGTAGAAAAGTAAAAGTTACAGTAGACGGAACACTTAAAGAAGTTATAAGTGATGAAGATTACTTAAAACGTGCTATTTTGAATCCTGATGCAGAGATAGTTGATGGCTATAGTGGCGGAATGATGAGTTCATACAAAGATGTAATAAGTGATGAAGATATAGATAAAATCATAGACTACTTCAAAGGTGGCAAAGTTGAAGTAAAAGTAGACAACAATGCAAAAGCTATGGCTATATTAGATAGCAATGGTTGTACTGGTTGTCACTCAATTGATGGTTCAGTTTTAGTTGGTCCAAGTTACAAAGGCATGTTTGGAAGAACTGTTAAAGTCAACATTGATGGAACTCTAAAAGAAGTCATAAGTGATGAAGCTTATCTAAAACGTGCTATCTTAGATCCAGACGCAGAAGTGGTCAATGGCTTTAATGGTGGAATGATGAGTTCATACAAAGGTATTCTTAGTGATGACGATGTTGATTCACTTGTAGAGTATTTTAAAGAACTTTAATATGACAACAAAAACTCTAGTTAACTCTAATGCTTCTATAAAAGATTACATATCTTTTACGAAGGCTATTTTATCGGCTGCAGTGGGGATTCCTGGAGTTTTTGTTTATCTTTTAGCAACAGGGGAAGTAAAACCAGATTTATGGGTATCTCTTTTTGCTATATTTTTACTTGCACTTGGTGTTTGTGCCTTAAATCAATTTCAAGAGCGTCATTTAGATGCTCTTATGCCACGAACCAAGAACAGACCACTAGTGACTGGACGCATCAGTGAAAAAGAGGCAATAGGCATCATAATAGGACTCATAGGGCTTTCAATGATTGTCATATATACTGTCTTATCCTTTAGCGGTGTTGCTATTTTTGCTTTAGTAGTATTGATTTACAATGGTATCTATACTCCTATGAAAAAAATTAATCCTTATGCTGTTTTCCCAGGTGCACTTTTAGGAGTTATACCTCCTGTTATTATGTGGATGGCTGCTGGTGAGAGTCTACTTAACCCAGCATTTTTATCTTTGGCATGGTTTTATTTTATCTGGCAAATGCCTCATTTTTGGCTTTTAGTTTTGGTTTATCATAAAGACTACAAAGAAGCTGGTTTTCCAACAATGATAGATGTTTTAGGTGGAGAAGGCTTAGCAAGAACCACATTCATTTGGATACTTTTTACTATCATAAGTGCTCTTATGGCAGTCTCTTTTTTCATGCCTCAAAGTAGTGTCATCTTAGGACTAATTCTGTTTCACTCTATCTTCATGCTCTATAAAGGTGTTGTACTTCTCTATAAAGATACATGGGAAAATAAAAGAACTTGTAGAAAAACTTTTATGCAGTTAAATCTATATACGCTTCTAGTAATAGGACTTTTAGTTCTTGATAAATGGCTTTAGATAAACAGTTGTCAGACAAACTGCTATAACGTGGTTATTTGCCTATATTGTGTCTAAACTCTTTTTTCCTTCTTGTGTTTTTAGCATTAGGTTATTGAAGCTATCATATTGTAGTGTGGCTAATAGTTTATCATCTTTTGTAAATTCAAGTCATAAGTGAAACATTTAAAAAAATCGAAATAAAACTTTTTCTACTTGTCCTATAGGAGTAGCAGCAGGCATACTGTCATTAAATACATCATTTTTTACTCCACTAAAAGATCTGCTTTTATCCAAATAAAGCAGAGTGACTACCTGCCTCAATCAATGCGAGTTCCATTATGTCATCTTTTACTCTGTAAACTAAGAGTAAATCAGGTTTTATGTGACACTCTCTACAACCTTTAAAACTACCTACAAGCAAATGGTCTTTATATTTTGGCTCAAGAGTTTGTCCATCTGCTAACTTTTTAACAACTAACAA
>CAZHBU010000030.1:22654-24834 GCA_964530865.1 uncultured Sulfurospirillum sp. | reverse complement strand
CACCACACATACCGACACAGTGTCCAAATGAGCCTAAAAACGCTATTGTTATTATCGAGATTATATTTATTGCTTCCATGAAGCGATTATACTATAAATCTAGCCAAATTTTCCAGTTATGTACTGCTCTGTTTTCTCTTCTTGTGGATTTACAAATATCTTTTCTGTTTCATTGTACTCGATTAAGTTTCCAAGGTGGAAAAATGCTGTAAAATCAGCAATACGAGCAGCTTGTTGCATGTTGTGAGTTACAACTATGATAGTAAATTTTTCTTTTAGTTTTGTCATAAGATTTTCGATGACTTGAGTTGAGATTGGGTCAAGTGCTGAAGTTGGCTCATCCATCAAAATGACATCAGGTTTAACTGCGATAGTCCTAGCAATACAAAGACGCTGTTGCTGTCCACCAGACAAGGCAGTTCCACTTTCGTTTAGCTTGTCTTTCACCTCTTCCCAAAGTCCCGCGTCTTTTAGTGCACGTTCAACCAACGCATCACACTCTTTGCCTTTTTTTACCATGTCGTGCATGAGAGGAGCATAAGCTATGTTGTCGTAGATACTTTTTGGAAAAGGATTTGGTTGTTGAAAAACCATACCTACTTTTTTTCTTACCGCTACTTCATCGACATCACTTGCATAGATATCGTGTCCATCTAATGTTACTTTCCCTTTTATGCTGACACTATCTATGAGGTCATTCATACGGTTTAGACATCTTAGGTAGGTAGATTTTCCACACCCTGAAGGTCCAATAAAAGCTGTGATTTTGTTTTCATATATGTTTAAACTCACTCCATTTAGAGCTTGTTTGTCTGCATACCATAGTTTTAGTTTTTCTGTTTTTACTTTAATGTTCATTCTGTTTCCTACCAAGTTTTCGTATATTTTTTTCTAAGATAAATCGCTATTGCATTTAGTGAGAGTAAAATCCCTAAAAGCACTAAAATCCCTGCTGCTGTTCTTTCTATGTAAGCACGTTCAGGCATACCTGACCAAGTAAAAATCTGAGCTGGCATAACAGTTGAGGCATCTAAAAATGAGGTGCTGATGTCTGGTATGAAAGCTATCATTCCCACCATGATAAGTGGAGCAGTCTCCCCCATAGCTTGAGCAAGAGCTATGATAGCACCTGTAAGCATACCGGGCATTGCTATGGGAAGCACGTGATCACGGACTATCTGCCACTTTGTTAGTCCAAGTGCAAATCCAGCTTGTCGTATAGAATCAGGCACAGATTTAAGTGCTGCTTTTGAACTCACTATGATGACAGGTAGGCTCATAAGAGCCAAAGTCATACCACCTACTAGTGGAGAGGAGCGAGGAACTCCAAAAAAGTTGATAAACACAGCAAGCCCTAAAAGTCCAAATAGTATGGAGGGAATGGCAGCTAGGTTGTTTATGTTTACTTCTAAAATTTGTGTAAATTTATTGTCTTTAGCAAACTCTTCAAGATAGATGGCTGTCATTACTCCAAGTGGAACGGCTATGAGCATAGTAATAAGCATAGTCATCACCGTTCCAACGATACTAGCCATAAAACCTGAAAACTCAGGGATTTTAGAATCACCTTTTTCAAAAAAGATATTGTTAAATCTACGCTCAACTTTTCCATCTTTTTGCATCTGTTTTATCTTTTCTATCTGCTTTGGTTTTAGTCTATTGTACTTGCCTTTTACGAACTGGTCTACGTTTGAGTTGGCTAAAGCCCAACGCTCTTGGTTTGTGTTCATCCACTTTGGATTGCTTTTAAGAGTTTTTTTAAGACTTCTAAGCCATGCACGACTTACTGCAAAACCGTACTCTTTTCTGTCTACTGCAAGGTGCGTAAACTTTGCAGTTTTTTCGTTTATGTGAACTGGGATTTTTACATAAGTCTGTGTAAATGCCCCATGCCCTTTGACAATCATATCTGATAAGAAAAAAACCAAAAAAGCAACACTAGCAACAAGTGCCATCATTGCTATAAACTTAAATCTTTTTGCCTTAGCTTTACGCTTTGCAAGTTGTGGTATGTGAAAATAGTTATCTCTCATTACTCTTCTTTATAAATTTGAAATTTTGTATTTTTTATGAAACTTGCGGATTGCGTAAACTGAGACTATATTTATACTCAAAGTCACTACAAAAAGCACAAGCCCAAGTGCAAAAGCTGACAAGGTTTCAGGAGAGCTAAACTCTTG
>CAZHBU010000030.1:0-22554 GCA_964530865.1 uncultured Sulfurospirillum sp. | reverse complement strand
TCAAAAAACTCAACTATGGCAGGTGCTATAGTAATAGCTGCAAAGAATCCATAAACTACTGTTGGGATTCCCGCTAAGATTTCAAGCATAGGCTTTAGTGCTTCTCTTACAGTTTTAGTAGCATACTCACTCATGTAGATAGCCGAAAGTAGTCCAATAGGAAGAGCTATAAGCATGGCGATTGCAGTTATATAAAATGTTCCAGCAAAAAGAGGAAGAGCACCAAACTTGTCGGCTTCAGGGAACCAATCAGAGCCAAATATAAAGTAAAATACAGATTGAACTTTAAAAAACTCTATAGCTTCAAAAAGTATGGAAAAAAGTATGCCAAATGTTGTAAGTATAGTGATAAGAGAAGCAGTCATTAAAAGTATTTTTATGATTTTTTCTCTAAATTTTCTGTTAAACACTAAAAATCCTAATTTTTATTTAATTGGATTATAACTTTGAATTATTACAATTTGGATACGATACAAATTACTTGCAGGACTAACTGCTTTTACGTAGTAAAAGATGCCTGTAGCCTTGGAAAGTTAGCCAGAGTGATATTTAGAAAAAATTAGTTTGCCTTTTATTCTCTTTGGTTGGCAAAGTGGGGACAAGCATTTTTTGCTTTGCAAAACAGCATGTCCCGCAGTGGGTTGGTGTTTGACGTTTTTTATTTTATAACGGTTCTAACTTTTACCATCTCTTTTGTAAGTGGTATTAAGTTTTTTACGCTTGATTGAACTTTGCTTCTTAAACTTTTTGCCATAGGGATAAGTCCTATTGTTTTTAGAACTCCATCTTCGCTTATCATCTCTTCGCTCATGAACATATCGATGTATGGTTGCATAGCTTTTACTTTACTGATGTGAGATTTTTTTACATAGAAGAAAAGGCTTCTTGAAACAGGGTAGCTTCCATCTGCTATAGTTGAAGGAGTTGGTAGCTTTCCATCTACTTTTGCTGCATGGATTTTGTCCGCATTTTCTGCTAAAAAGCTATAGCCAAAGATACCAAAGGCATTTTTGTTTCGTTCAAGTTTTTGAACTATCAAGTTGTCATTTTCACCAGACGGTATATATACTCCATCTTGTCTGATAGTATGGTACTTTTTTTTACCATATCCTGCCATCTTTTTTGTCATTTTCTCCATAACTAACTCTTCAAAAGCGTCTCTAGTTCCTGAACTTGTTGGAGGACCATAAATGATGATTTCTCTGTTAGGTAGACTAGCGTCTATATCGCTCCATTTTTTGTACGGATTGTCAACAAGTTTTCCGTTTACTGGAACTTTTGCAGCAACTGCAAGAAGTATTTGAGTTCTTGTAAAAGATGCATCTTTGTTTGTGCTTGATTGTGCAAAAGCTATACCGTCATAGCCTATCATAGCTCCTGTAATGTCAGTTACGCCATTCTTTTGACATAGTTTCCACTCTTTTTCTTTCATAGGACGTGAAGCATTTGTAATGTCTGGCGTGTTCATGCCATTGCCAGCACAAAAAAGTTTCATTCCTCCACCTGAACCTGTAGATTCTACTACTGGTGTTGGAAAACTTGTAGTAGCTCCAAGCTCTTCTGCTACATAACTTGAAAATGGATAAACAGTAGAAGATCCTACTATTTTGATCTGTTCACGTGCTTGAGAAGCACTAACGCTTAATGCTAAAACTGATGCAGTTAAAACTGCTTTTTTTAATAGATTCATTTTAATTCTCCTTTAGTTGTTAGGAGAATTGTAACTATGATTTATTACAAATCAATTACAGATGTACACAAACCTTGTTTTTACCAGATTGCTTTGCTTCATAGAGTGCGTCATCTGCTTTTTTAATAGCATCATCTATTGTTCTGTCTTCACTGTAATCAAAATAAGCTAAACCAATACTGACTGTAAATTTTATATTTTCGATTTCTAAAGCTTCTATATTGGCTCTTATTTTTTCTGAAAGTACTTTTGAACCTTGTTGATTTGTATTTGGTAGAAGTATTAAAAACTCTTCGCCACCCCATCTTGCAACGATATCACTGTTTCTTGTGCAACTCATTACCTCTTTTGCTAGTGAGATTATAACTTTATCACCAATATCATGACCGTAAGTGTCATTTATGATTTTAAAGTTATCTATATCGAACATTATTAAGTAAATCTCCTCTTCGTTATCTATGCATTGCGTTATAATATCTTTAGATATATCATACATGTATCTTCTGTTAAATAGACCTGTCATAGAGTCATGATTTGCCTGATCTTTTAGTTTTGTTTGAGTAGATTGTAGTTTTTTATTTATAGCTTTGATAAAATATCCTATTACTAAGAAAGAGAAAATCACAATTAGTAAAATTATGAAAAAATATAATAATCTTTTATTAGATTGTGTGACAATTTTTGTGTTATCCATGGTTATGTTTAGATAGCCAGCACTTTTACCGACTTTCCAGTGTGTGTGACAGTATATACAGTTTTTTTGAACTGGTATATTGTAGTAAAAATTTGAACGGTTTTTACCTATAGTGTGAGCTTTGTTATTTTTATCAAATTTTAGATGTTTATCTAAAGTGTAGTGACAAGATGAGCAGTCTTTAGCTGTTGAATTTTTAAACTCTTTAGATAAGGATATTAGTTCTTTGTGTTTGCCCATACTATGTTCACGATAGCTCCAATCATCTCTCATATAATTTCCATTTGTTTTTATATATAGCTTTTCGTTTGGATTTATTAACCTTCCAGCACGTTTTAAAAAAGGAAATCCAACAGATATTTCATTTGATTTATAAGTCATTAGTTTGTTTGTTGTGTATAGGGAGACATTTTCTACATTTTCTAAATTTCCTATTTTATCTAAGACTCCTTGAAAGGTATTTCTCTCACCCTTTTGAAGCGAATGCCTAGTATCTGTGATAAGTGAATTTAGTATAGAGTCACCTGTTTTATTTAAATTTTCCTCTAGTTGTATATCTTGATATGTATATAGTACAAGCATGAAAACAAAAGACGCAAAAATAATAGCTACTGCGATTACATTGGTTAAATCAAATCTATTTTTCTTGTTCAAAATGAATCTCTTTTAGTGGAACTATGATTCTATCATCTGAGTATGAACGAAACATAATTTGTCTTGGAAAATGCTCACTAGCACAGCCAATACACGGATGACCTGCCTTTATACAGTTGTTTGTATTGCTGTTGTGTCCAGTTGTCATGCAGTCACTTTTTGTGACAGGTCCTTGACATCCTAATTCTAGTAGGCATCCTTTATCGCCTATTTGTGTTGCAAAAATATCTTCTTTAAACTCATTGTAGTGGCTACAAGATTGATGTATTGTTTTTGAAAAAAAGATTTTTGGTCTTGCTTGTGAATCCAGAGGTGGCAATTTATTAAACTTTATGAAGTATAGCATCGTATATACAAAATGCTCTGGTTTTATAGGGCAATTTGGTAAGTTAACTACAGGCTTTTTTATGTTTTGGGCATTAAGTACCTCTTTTAGTGGAGTTGCTCCTGTAAATGTGCCTTTCATATTTGTTATACCACCAAAAGAGGCACATGTTCCTACTCCTATGCATGCATTTGAATGCTTTGCAAGTTTCTCTATCCAATTTTTGAATGGGATGTCTGCTAGTAAACACGCATGAGGAAGTTGCATAGGAATTGAGCCTTCAACTACTAAAAGATAATCGTTATCTAACTCTTTGGTAGCTCTATCAAGTACGATAGGTATCTCTTGGTCTTTTATAATTGAGATATTTGGATGGTATAAAATATTGACAAATTTTAGTATAAAATCTACAAAAGAGATGTCTTCAATATTTGTTAAAGAGAGCGTACAACCACTACAAGAAGCTCCTTGTAGCCAGATAAGATTTGGTTTTTTAAATTGTGAATTTTGCCTATCTATAGCCAAAAGATCATCAAAAGTGAAAAAAGAGGAGGCACCAACTGTAACAATGATATTGTATATTTTTTTTAGGGCTTTTCTTCTATTCATATTAGTGTACCGAACACGCTATACAAGGGTCTGTTGAGCGGACTATCCTTGCTAGCTCTATTGGGTTATTTTCATCTTTGATTTTTGTTCCAATGAGCATTTGTTCTACTGCACCATAAGTTTTATTTTGATCTTTTGGGGAGATGTTCCATGTTGTAGGTGCGATGACTTCGTAGTTTTTAATCAAACCATTCTCGTCAATTTCTATCCAGTGAGCTAAAGCCCCTCTTGTTCCCTCTGTTAAACCTACGCCTTTGGTATTTGTAGGTATATCTTGTTCTTTAAATGCTGAGATATCAGGTTCTACTTTTTCTAAATCTTCTTTGAGTTTATCTATAATGATATGAGAGATAAGAGCACGACATAAGTGCCTTCCCATTACTGAGTTATAATCTTCAAAACTTATATTTAACTCTTTATTTATCTTATCTATAAAAGCATTTACCTTTGGTCTTTTTTTACTAAAGTACGTCGTTAAAACTCTAGCTATTGGACCAACTTCAACTACTTTTCCCCCATATCTTGGTGCTTTACTCCAACTATATTTTCCATCTATTTTGGCTTGTTCTTTTTTGAAAGCTTCATATCCGATTGGAGTTAATTTATCTTCACCATCTTTATAGTAGGAGTATTTTTTATCTTCTCCTATTTTATTTATGTCGCACTCTTGATACCTGCCATCGCTTATAAATCCACCTGTAAAGAGATGATTTTCACCATTTTCATCTGGAAAGTAGGCAAATGAAAGGTAGTTTGTGTAGCCTTTTCCTATCTCAAAGTACTCTTTGTACTGTTTTGAGATTGATATGACATTTGGTAAGTATCTTTTTTTTATAAAATATTCTGCTTCATTTATGAGTACTTTGTACTTCTCAATCGATAGTACATTTGGAGTGGTTGTTACTCCTCCGGCTTCCATGGTTACAGGATGAGGAGATTTTCCACCAAAGATGGCTACTGCCTTGTCGAGTTTGAGCATAACCTCATAAGCTTCTATGTAATTGTCTATTGAAGAGAAATTTAATTTTTTTTCATCTTGGTAGAGAGCTTTATAGTTTGGTAAAAATGGAGTCATAGGGAAAATTCTGTCACTTTTTTGCTCTTGATTTGCCCACTCTTTTAGCTTTAATAAGTTTTTGTTGTCACCTTCGTATGAGAGTATAACTTGAACATCTATAAAATCAAAAACACTCATAAGATAAAAATGAAATATATAATCATGAAGTTGATAAGCACCAACTATGAGGTTTCTTAAAAGTTGTCCATTTTTGTTTGGTTTGATTCCCATAGCATTTTCAAGTGCAAGTGATGATGCTTCGGCTTGAGCATAGTTACAAGTTCCACAAAGTCTTTGTGTGATTTGCCCAGCTGCTCTTGCATCGTAACCTATAAGAGCCTTTTCTATGCCACGAAAAAGTTGAGCAGAACATTTTGCATCAGTAACTACCCCATTTTCTATAGTTGTTGAAAATTTTAGGTGACCTTCTATTCTGTTGAGAGGGTCTATCGTAATCGATTTTGCCATCTATGACCATCCAATAAAATTATGTCTTATTATATCTAAATTAACCTCTTTTTTTTGCACCGTTTTCTAAAATTGCTTTTTTGTAGTTTATTTCTATTGAAATATCTCTTTTATATTTACTATCTAGGTGCTTTTGAAGAGCTTTTACTCTATATGAGTCTATGAGTGGTGTTGTAAAAGAGAGTTGATTTTCATGCCCAGCTTGCTTGGTGATAAGCTCTTTGTTTATTAGCTTGATTGTATATTTTTTCAGTATTCTAAGCCACAAATCATAATCCTCACAGACTTCTAAATCCTCATCAAACAGCCCTATCTCTTCAAAAATAGTTTTATGAACAAAAAAGGTTGAAGTTCCAATTTTACAAACCCTAAGAGAGTTTAAAAAAGTAGGCTCTTCTTTTTTTAGATGATTTTTTTTGTTTACAATTTTGCCATTTCGTATCCAAAGCTCATCACTAAAAGATGCCTTTAGTTCAGGATTTTTCACATGTAAAGATACATGCTCCTCTATCTTATTTTTATGCCAGACATCATCAGAGTCTAAAAAAGCTATCCACTCGCACTTTGCCTCTTTTATTCCACGGTTTCTAGCAGTCGAAACTCCTCTATTGTTTTGGTAAATATAGGTTATGTTTTCCTTTTTTAGAAGCTCTTTTGTGTTGTCGGTTGAACCGTCATCTACTACTATGATTTCCTCTACATGTAGAGTCTGATTTTGCACACTTTTTATAGATTGGAGTATAAAACTAGCTCTGTTGTAAGTGGGGATTATAGCACTTATTTTCATCTAATATCTTTCCAAAAAATCATATATAAATCTTCGTATTTTGCTAGATGATATAATAAATCTGTTTATTTTACGTTTAGTAGATATAGATTTAGCTAAAATAAGTGCAATTAACTCAAGAAATCTACTCTTTTATGATGTTTTGTAGTACATCTGTGTTCAAAAAATTTACTATTTTTTTAGCTTGAAACTTTATGAAATCATTTTTTTGTAAAGTGGCATTGTCCATGCTAAGAGCATAAAGAAGTTCTATCTCTCTTTGGTCAATAGTTTGGTTGTTTATGAGTTTTGTGAGTAGAACCATAGTTTCATCTCTATCTTCATCTTCTACATCAAATGATACAATTTCAAAGTTCTCTAGCCAGTGCTTGAAAGTCTCTACATGTAGGATTAATTGTCTAGTCATTTTTAATCCCAAGTGCAAGTCTATGATTTTTACTGCACTCAATTGTTTTTTTATTACCATTTTTGTCAACAGCCACATATGTGATGGTAGCACTTGTTACGTGTATACAACGTTTTGTACCTTCAAAATGCCTCTCAGCTGTAACTTCAACTACAGTTTTTATGGAAGTGTTTCCTATTTGGATTATTTTTGCATAGTAGCTAACAGTGTCACCTACAAAAATAGGCTCATGGAATTCCATTGCATTTACGGCAACGGTTACTACTCTTTCAATGTTGGCATCACGAGCTGCTAATGATCCTGCTATATCTATTTGTGACATTATCCAACCTCCAAATATGTTACCAGATGGATTTGTATCTTTTGGCATAGCTAAGATTTTTATGCGTGGTTCACCCATGTTGTTCATATATATCCTTTAGGACAAATTATATCTTATTTAAGTTTAAAAGAAAAGTCAGAGCCAACTCCAAGTTCACTTTGTATTTCTAAATCTGTATGATGAAGGTTGAGAATATATTTTACAAGAGCAAGTCCAAGTCCCATAGAGTTGTCCCATGAGAGTGTGTTTGAGCGATAAAACTTGTTTGTTACTTTCTCTATCTCTTTTTCATCTATTCCTATGCCCATATCTTCTACATGTAAAGAGTTGTTTTCAAGGTTTATTATAATGTTGTCTTCAGAGTATTTTAGGGAATTGTCGATGAGGTTTGTTATGACTAGTTCTATCATCGTTTTGTCTGCTAAAACTTTTGTGTTTGACCCTTTTAGTATAAACTCTCTATCTTTATAGTTGTCTTGAAAGTTACTTACTATCTCTTTGGCGAGAAAGAAGAGGTCAAACTCTACTGCTTTTGGTGTTAAATCTCCATTTTCAAACTTTGTTGCTAGTGAGAGTCTGTCTATCATGTCTGAGATTTTTTGAGAATTTTTGACTATTTTTTCTAAAAATCTTTTTCTTATTTTTTCATTTGCATTAGGGTCATCTAAAAGTGTTTGAGCATAACCCATGACTGAAGCTATAGGGTTTTTAAATTCGTGGCTTATTGCTGAAATGATGTCGCTTCTTTGTTTACTTATGAGTTTGATTTTTGCTGTATATTTGCGTTTTTGCTTTGCCCTTTTTTCAAGAATTTGAGCAAGGCTTTCTATATGTGATTCTATTTTGAAAAACTCTTTTGCAAAAGAGGCATTTACTGTTGTTTTGTAGTTTTTATTTGAGATGTTATCTAGTGTATTGGTTACTTTATCTATCTCTTTTTCTATTTTTTGGCTAAGTCTATATATGATGTAAAGACCTAAAGAAATAGAAAAAGCAAAGATAAGTGAGAGTTTTATCCACATGTTGTAGAACTCTTTTGTTATGGAGTTTAGTTTTATGGAAAGTCGTATGAAGATTGGCTTTTCTTGGTAGTAGGATTGAGATGCCATATATAAAAAGTCTATATTAAGTGTATGAGAGTGACGAACTGCGTAGCCGTCTATCTCTGCCCTAGCTATTTTTATCTCTTTTCTATCACTATGGTTTTCCATCTCTTTTTTGTTAAAATCACTCTCTGCTATTACGACACCATCGTCATCTATGATTGTTAGACGATTGTTGGTTTTTTGCTTTACATGTAGAGCAAATTGGTCTAAGTCTTTTACTAAAGGAAGCTGTACTTTTAGTAGCTCAATTTGGTTTTTTATAAAAGTTTTATACTGATTTAGATTTATCTCTTTGATTGCAAAGTAGCTCACAACTGTTGTGAGTAGTAGTGTTGATATGAAGATAAGAAGAAAGTTGATGATAAAGTGTTGATGTAACTTCAAGAAACCGTATACCCCACTCCCCAAACTGATTTGATGTAATCTTTATTTCCTTTTGGGTCTATCTTTTTCTTTAATCTATTTACTGCGACATTGACAGTTTTGTCTTGAAAAAAGGTTTCATCTTTCCAGACGTGAGTTAGCAGGTACTCTCTGTTTAAAACACTGTTTTTGTTTTCTATAAGAGTTTTAAGCAGGTCAAACTCTAGTTTTGTTAACTCTATCTCAGCTTTTGCTACATAGACTTTTCTTGATTTTAAATCAAGTAGTATATCTTTGAACTCTACTCTATTTAAGCTCGCTGGATTTGTTCTTTTTAGGATTGCTTTGATGCGAAGGATTAACTCTTTGATGTTGTATGGTTTAGTTAGGTAGTCATCGCCACCTCTCTCAAACCCTTCTTCAACTTCATCATCACTGTCTTTTGCAGTTGCAAATATGGTAGGTATGTTTATGCCACTCTCTCTGAGCTGTTTTACAAACTCACTTCCCTCTACATGAGGTAGGTTTCTGTCAACTATCATGAGGTCGATTTTTTCCTCTTTTAGTAGCTTTTCTACGTTTTTTGTAGAGAGAAAACCCACAGTTTCAAAACCGGCAATTTGCAGGTTATACTCTAACAGTTCTAAGAGATCTTCTTCATCTTCTATGATTACTATAGTAGGATTAGCCAAAGTGTTTTATCTCTCCTCCTCTTCTTGCAAAGAGCATTAGTTTGTTTATGTTTACAGCCCTATCAGCCATGCGTTCAAGTTTTCTCATTGTACTCAAAATCTCTATAGATTGGGCTGAATTTTCTATATCTTTACACAAATCTGCCATGATATTTTTTTCCAAAATAGAGTATAAATCATCTGTTTTACTCTCTTCAACACATACTTTTCTATAGAGGTTTGTTGTCTCCTCTTTGTCTTTTACATGTAAAGAATCAATAGCAAAATCAATAGAGCTAAAAGCACTCTTTGCTAAGTGGATTG
Organism: uncultured Sulfurospirillum sp.; assembly: GCA_964530865.1. Taxonomy (GTDB): domain Bacteria; phylum Campylobacterota; class Campylobacteria; order Campylobacterales; family Sulfurospirillaceae; genus Sulfurospirillum_A. Next base: position 13,078 of record CAZHBU010000030.1, on the reverse strand, counting down.
AATACTCTTGAAGAGTCGTGAAATCTACCTCTGATTTTATGTGATTTTTCATACGTTTAGAGAAACCTTTGATGTTATCGCTTAGTCTTACAAGTTCACTTGTGATTTTTAAGTATGCAACTAACTCTCTAAGCTCAACAGCTTCAGGTTCAAATAGAGCAAATGTTTTTAGTATGTTTTGGTCTATATCGTTGGCACAATTCTCTGTGTTTTTTAGTGCTTCTTTAGCATTGTCAAAGTTCTTACATGTAAGAGTATTTACTCCGTTTTCAGCTTCATTTGCTGCGTCAATGATACTGTTTCCTAATGTTTCTAGTAGTTTGTATAGTTCTTGCAACTGTTCTTCATATCTGTCTAGCATAGTTATCCTTTTTATGGGAAATTCTATAGAAAGATTATTACAATTTGGTTACTTCTTTTTCTTTTTTCTATTGTCTTTACGTTTTTGATGACGTTTTTCTTGATGAACTGAGTTTATCCAGAGCCAGTTCACTCCATAGTAAACTATAGTTGCTACACTTATAGAGTAAAAGAGAGTTCCAACGTAAAGAGGTATAAATATATCGCTTAAGTGCTCTTGAAACCATTGCATTGTTAGCTCTACATGTAAAGAGTCCATGCCAAGCAAAAAGTTGCCAGTAAGGTACTCCATATAGTACATAAAAGGCATGGTTACAGGGTTACTTAACCAAACAGTTGCTATAGCGATGGGAACATTAAATCTAAATATTGGTGTAGTAAAAACAACGGCAAGCATTTGCATAGGCATAGGAATAAAGCCCCAAAATATACCTACCATAAGTCCTCTAGTTATTGACCTTCTATTTACCGATAGATACTCACGTGGAATCTTATACTTTTTTATAAATTCATCTAGTTTGCTTTGTTTATTACTTTTTTTAAATAACTTTCTAATCATGTGGATGAAAGTATATCATAACTACACATTGTCTAAACGCTAAGTAAATCAATACTACACGTAAGACTAGTACAATTTCGTCAGATTTAAAACAAAAAGGATTGAATTATGAAGTTTAAATTTATCACAGCGATTTTTATCGTATTGGCGTTTATGGCTACGAGTGTTGTCGCACGAAGCGATAAAATGATGGCACCTTTTGGAAGTGCAGCTGATATATCTTATGCAAAAGATTTGTGGAAGAAAATAGAAGCAAAAGGTTTGAATAGCACTCCTGCTAACCTATATGTTGGTGGACCTCCGCATGGAAAAGTAAGAGAAGTTATAGAGGGGACAATAGACGGTAAAAGAGTTATAGTAAAGAGAAATTATGGTGGAAAGGGTGTAAGCCTCGCAAGTGTCATGAAAAACAGAGGAATGTACTTAAAGGCGATTACAGTTATGGCTAAAAGAGAGAAAGGTTATGATAGTGACAATGCAGATTGGTTTTGGGTAAAGTACAAACCAAATGGTGAAATCATGATGAATCCAAAAAAGATGGCACTCGCCGGAAAAGTAGCTAAAGGTAGTCCTGTTGGGTGTATTGCATGTCACGTTTCAGCATCAGGAAATGACTTAGTTTTTGCTCACAACAAAGATGCAAATGCTGAGATTGTTTATGTGAAGTAAGAGTTTAGAACTAAACGCTTACTACACATTAAATTGTTACACTTATGCAAGAAATATCAAAAAAAGGACAATTATGAAAGTTAAGAAGTTAAAATTAGCAGGTGTACTTTTAGGTGCTACTCTTATCACTTCAACTGCTAGTATAGCAGATGAAGTGCTGAAGAGTGCTGAAAAGATGATGGTAAAAGATACAAATTCAACGTCAAAAGCCATAATGAAGAAAAAAGAGATGCAAGAGCATGCAAAAGCAGCCGATGCAAAACACGCAACACAGAAGTGGGGCTAATCTAAAGGTTCAAGTTTGAACAACATAAAAGGATTAGGACTAGGTCTTAGGAAAGAGTTTTTACAGCAGATTGATGAAGATGGATTTTTACCAGATTGGTGGGAGATAACTCCTGAAAATTGGTTTGATATACCATTTCATCATAGAGAAAAGTTTGAACAGATGGTATTTCTAAGACCAACAGTTGCCCATGGTGTAGCTCTATCAATTGGCTCAGATGAGCCAGTTGATAAGAAGTTTTTAAAGAAGATGAAAAATTTTCTTGATTTTTATAATATAGAACACTACTCAGACCACATAAGTTTTAGCTCGTTAGAGGGTTTGCAGACTTATGAACTACTTCCCATAAGCGTGACAAAAAAGAGTTTAAACTTTATAAGTGACAAGATAAAAACAATAGAGGACTATCTACAGCGTTCACTTATTTTAGAAAATGCAACGTACTACTACTTACCAAAATCAGATATGAGAGAGGTTGATTTTATAAATGAGCTGATGGAAAAATCTGGAGCAAAACTACTACTTGATGTGAACAACATCTATGTAAATGGATTAAATCATGGTTTTAATCCATACGATTTTTTAGATGAGCTTGATTTAAACAAGGCAGCTTATATACACGTTGCAGGGCACTACTTGAACAAAGAGTTAGGTATGCTCATCGACTCTCATGGCATGAAAGTGTCTAAAGAAGTTTGGGAATTTCTTAAGTACACTCTAAAAAAAATAGATATTCCAGTTATGATAGAACGTGATAACAATATACCATCTTATAAAGCGATGACAGCAGAGTTTAATACAATGAAAAAGGTTGCTCAAGATGTTTAATGAACAAAAAAAACTTCTACATGTAACACTTCAAAAAACTAATCCAATAAGCGACGGAGAAAAAGTATATCGAAAACTTGGGTATAAAGTTTTTTTTGATGCTTTGAGTTCGGCTTATCCACTTTTTTATGAAAAAGTAGATAAAAAAGAGTTTGAAAAGCTTATTTGTGAGTTTATGAATTTCGGTGCAAAAAGCGTAGAGATGTGGAAGATGCCAGATGAGTTTAGGAAGTTTGTAAAAAAGCAGAAGAAGTTTAGAAGTATTGCTTTTACAGATGAGCTTTTATGGTTTGAGTGGATTGAGATGAAGCTTATGATGAAAAACTATAAAGCTAAACTAACTAAAAAGTTTTCTTATAAACACGAGTATAAATTGAGTAAAAGTACAGTTTTAAAAAAACTAAGAAATAGAGTGTTTGAGAGAAAAAGTTTTGATACAAAAGGTGATTTTTTTCTTTTGGGTCACTATGACTTGAACGAGAAGAGGGTATATTTTATTGAGATTTCTCAAGTGATGTATCTGTTTTTGAAAGAGATGAAGAGAAATGGAAGCAAAAAAGCACTAACTAAGATAGCTAAAATGAGTGAACAGAGTAAAAAAGAGGTAAAAGAGTTTTTTAGAAATTCACTTACTGACTTGACAAAAAAAGGTATAATTAGATAAATAATTTGGAGGTTTTCATGTCAAAAGTTTTAGTTCCTTTAGCAAATGGGTTTGAAGAGATAGAGGCAATGAGTATTGTAGATGTTTTGAGTCGAGCAGGTGTAGAAGTTGTTGTAGCTGGACTTGATGGTCTTGAAGTAGAGGGAGTAAATACTAAGCTAAAAGTAATGGCAAACTGCTTGTTAGCTGATGTTGATGTAGACTCACTAGACATGATAGCTCTTCCTGGTGGACTTCCTGGGGCTGAGTTATTGGCTAAGAGTGAAAAGTTAAAAAGCATTATAAAAGCTCTACATGTAAAGAACAAAAACATAGCTGCAATTTGTGCTGCCCCTTGGGTACTCAAAGAGGCTGGCGTACTTGATGGGAAAAAACATACAAATTATCCCAATTTTGAAAAGTTTACAGGGGTTGAGGGCTATATAGATGACCAAGATGTTGTGATTGATGGCAATATTATCACTTCGCGTGGACCAGCTACTGCTATGAGTTTTGCTCTTGAGATAGTGAAAATCTTAGAGGGTGAAGAAGTGTATACTCAGGTCAAAAATGGCTTATTGGCATAGCACACACTGCACAAACAAAGTACATAATGTCTTTAAAGAAAAACTATGAAGATACTACTCTTGGAAGATGATCCGATTCTTTCAGACATACTGGCTCACCACTTAAAAGATAGTGGATATGATGTCATTCATGTTGAAGATGGAGAGAGTGCATTAGATGAAGCTAGTGCTACTAAGTTTGATCTACTTTTGTTTGATATTAATGTTCCTAAAAAGAGTGGACTTGATGTAGTCAAGACTCTAAGAGAGTACAATAACACAACACCAGCCATAGTCATAACAGCTTATCAAGATACTACTCACATGAAAAAAGGTTTTGAGAGTGGTTGTGATGACTATATAAAAAAGCCCTTTGATTTAGAAGAGTTGGATTTGCGGATAAATAATATAAAAAAAAGATTTTCAATTGAGAGTGAAGAGATACTTAAGCTTGACTCAAATATAACTCTAATTCCAACTAAAAATAGGCTCCTAATAGATAAAAAAGAGTATCAAATAGCTCATAAAGAGTGTGAGATACTTTTGTATTTAAGTAGCCACAAAAAAAGAGTTGTTTCAGCAGATGAGCTTATGCAAAACCTCTGGGAGTATGAATCTATGCCAAGTGATGCAACGATAAGGGTATATATAAAGAATCTACGAAATATACTTGGAAAAGAGAGAATACAAACCATAAGAGGAAGCGGGTACTACTTTGAATAGTGAAGAGAGAAAAGCACTTGTTAGTTTTTTAGCTATTTATATCTTCTCTGCTATGATTTTGGTCTCAATTATTGGTGTTTTTTACTACAATAAAGAGATAGTTTCTATAGATAATCAATGTAGTATTGAGATGGCAAGTAAAGCCATGTGGATAGAAAAAGAGCTTATGCAAGCGCAGATGAAACATGAAGAGTATAAGTTCAATGTTAATTCAAAGACACTCAGTATTGGACTTTTTGATAAAGATGGCAATATTTTACACTCAAATCTTGATTCAGATAAAGTATATCTTTCTAAAAAAGCTTATAAAAACAATATTCATGAATACCATATCAATAAACTTGATACTCCTCTTTTAAATGTCAGTTATATAGTTATAGAGGGCAGTGAAGGGGCTAAAGAGAAGTTTAAACTCATTGTGCTTATTGGATTAGTTGTCCTTGCTTCTCTTGTGTTTATTGGTTTTACGGGGTACTTTTTAAGTAAACTTTTAATAGCTCCAATCAAAGAGAGGATTGAAAAACTTAACTGCTTTATCAAGGATAGTGCACACGATATAAACACACCAGTATCGGCTCTGATGATGAGTGTTTCTTCGTTAAAAGCTAAAGAAAATGTAGATAAAAGAGTGGTAAACCATATATCAATAAGTGCAAAGCTTATATCTCAGATTTATAATTCTCTCTCCTTTATAGCTTTCAATGAAAAAGATGAAGTGATAAATGAAGAGTTTGACTTGAGTGATCTCATAAGAGAAAGTGTAAGATTTTTTGATGAGATAGCAGGAGTTAGAGACAATATAATACACTGTGAATTAGAGTCAACAAAAGTAAACATGGATCGTTCCCGCATTCAAAAAGTGATAAACAATCTCATCTCAAATGCTTTAAAGTATTCATATCCAAAAACTGACGTAAAAATAAGTTTAAAAAATAAAACTTTTAGTATAGAAGACAAAGGAATAGGCATAGCAAAAGATGACCAAAAGGCTATTTTTGACAGATACGAGCGTAAGAGTAAAGAGATAGGTGGTTTTGGAATAGGTCTTGATATAGTAAAGACGGTTTGTTATACTTATGGGATTGATATAAAACTAGAGTCTAAGCTACAAGAAGGAACGACGTTTTATCTTAAATTTCCTTAAAAATGCTAGTAGTTAACTAAACTTTTTTAACTCCTGCTTGAGGTTGAGTAGAACGTGACTCTGCCTTAGTGATATATAATTTCTAAGTTTTGATTTTATGAGTTTATTAGGGGTTATATTTAGAACAACTTTGTCGTTAATGATACTATAAATCAATGCTTTTGTTTTTATCATTGCTAAGAAACTTTTTTTTGTTGGTATCTGGAATTGTAGAGTTAGTTCAGTATTCCAAAGTGGTTTTTCACTTAGTGCCTTGATATTCTCTGGCTTTACATGTAAAACGACAGAGTTTTCTGAAAGAGATGCTATGTGACCATCTAGGAGTTTTTTACTTTCTAGTGATATTGAGGTATATATATCACATTCAGGTTCAACTCTTATACCACTTCTCTCAACTGGTGATGAGTCCAAAAATTCTAAGTTACCAAGAATCATAAGTGATTTGTTCGGCTCTATTTTTATGATATTTGCTTTTATGACTGTTGGTATTAGGTCATGTTGTATGAAAGTGAATTTTTCCTTCTCATAAAAAGGGAATTTTATAGGATCTATTTTTAGCTGAATTAACCCTTGGGCAAATTTTAGAACTTCTACTTTTTCTGTTATAGGAAGTCCTTGATAAAAGTTAAATAGTTTAATGGTGCTCGATTTTTTAAATATATTATCTAGCACTTTTTTGTCGCTTTGAGTTTCATGAAAATCAAAATCAAGAGTTCCATAAAAAGTCTTTTTTCTTGAAGATAATTTTGACATAACATAATATTTGTCTAGTCTATCTAATAGAGTTTTATAAGTGTCACTTTCATCTAATAAAGTTATACCAATATGTTCTATATCAACTTTAAACTTATATCTGATTTTTTGTACCATTTGAGTGATTATAGACTTTGCTTCGTGTATCTTACAATCTCTTAGAAAGATGATAAAGGTGTCATTTGGTTGTTGAATTATAGAGTTAAAATCAGAATAAGAGTGTATAAACGATATAATATCTTTAAAGAAAAAACCATTTTCTATGTCAACATCATAACCAAACTTAACTATACTTAAATGTGTGTTGTGATTTTGAGCAAATTCTATGTTTGATTCTATGATACCTCTGTTTATGAAACAGTTTATTTTAAATTCTCTGTTTTTCATCTTATATCTTCATCCAACCATGCATCTTCTTGGCTGAGATTATATCGTGCTCACTATCTAGTGATATTGTATTGATTGCAACAAAATTTGACTCTTCAAAGATTTGACTAAGTCTACATGTAGACTCTTTTTTAGTTAAAACAAAAACGTGTCCAGCATTTTTTAGAACCCTATAAATCTTGTTTGCAATTTCCTTTATGTCACTTCGTCTGTCTATATCGGCACATAAGAAAACAAAATCATATTGAATAGCATGATTGTTGTATCTTTTTTGTTCAAAGCGAAACTCATCTACATGTAGAGAGTCAGGGTATTTTTTATCGCTCAGACTCTTTACATGTAGAGTAGCTTTTATAGAGTTAGCATACTCTTCTAGCTCCTTAAGAGATTCATAATTCTCATCTTCTATTATAGAGATAAAAATCCCAGGATGGTTAGGTATGAGTGCAAAGAGAGGAGAGATCATGATGTTACTTCGTGAAGCTCACGAAACATATATGCTTCAATTATGTCTTCAATATCCCTTTGCATAGGAGCTATTAAGATTCCAATGCCTTCTAAGAAGAAGTCACTTATAAACTCCTCTTTTGAGATGACAACAATATACTCAGTAAACTCTTTTATCTCTTCTCTTGTTTTGAAAAATTTTAAATCTTTTGTTTTTCCCTCGTCGAGAGTTGCCACTGCCCAAGAGCTGTTTGTTTCCATGGAGCATAGTTTTTTTTCATCATTTATAGGAATAAGGATATTCATTAAGCTACCTTTGTTATAATACCGTCATTATAACTAAAGAGAGAACAAAATGAGCAAAAATTTTACAAATGACTTGAAAGAACTTTATGATCTAGTAGGAAGTAAGCAAAAAGAGCTAGGTGAATGGTTTAAGATAGTAGAAGATGAGAGTTGTGGATTTAAAGATATGAGGATTTTTATAGATAGCTTTTTACAAGAAGTAGGTCTAAATCTAAACAATGAAAATAGACTTTCAGCTCTAACAAGACTGATCTCACTACGTGATGAACAGTTAGTGCAATCTCTTTTAAAAGAAAATTTTAACGATGAACGCATAGATGAAGTAAAAGAGATTGCTTATCTTTGGGTAAAAGAGTTCCATATCTTACGTCATGAGGAGTTTCTTTGCGTCGTAGAAGATAAAAAGTTATTAAATGAGTTTTATAGAGAACTATTTAGAGGTGTTCACCAAGTGGGGATTTTTATGAGTGAGTGGCAAAGTGGTTGGACAAGACACATAATCAATACTATAAATCCTGAACTACAAAAAGAGTTTGGTGAGAAAACAGTAGCTTACTTAGATGAGCAAAAACTTTATGATATTGATGAATTTGGTAACAAGGCAGATAGAGCATACTCTGTTTTAGAAAAACAGAAAAGTGGTTACAAAGTTCTCTCTTATGCAAGTTTTTTTAAAAATGAAGTTAAAAAAGTTGTAAAAGCTTTTGAAGATATGATTGAAAAATTAACTCTTTTAGAAGATAGTGATACAAATCAAAAAGATGAGTATATAGCGTACTTTATAACTCTTAAGGAGGCTTTTGGTGAGTTGGACCAAACTAAGCTCATAAAGAGATGGCAAGATGTAGATCGTGCTTGGATGAAAGTAACAAGTCCAATCCAAGTAGGACACCCTTTAGAGTACTATGAAGATCACTTTAGAAAAGCAGTTGCTTTAGAGTGGGATATAAGGATTTCAAACCCTAGTAATGTTGGTGCAGATAAAACATATAAAAATATCATATATATGTACAACACTCTTTTTGAAAAGTTAGGAAAAGAGAAAAAACAAGTTTTAGACTTGACTATATCAAACTTAGAGAGAGTTGGTCTATACATTGGTCGCCCAGCACTTTTCTACGCAGCAGAATTTAACGGACTTTTTTCAGCTCAAGTTGTTCCAAATGATGAAATAGTAAGCAAGGAAGAGGGTAAAAAGATATATGCTTTTAGTGATAACATACTTGATTCTTTAAGAGCAAAGCCATTTTTAAAGCTCCAAAACAAAATTTTTGGTAAAGAGTTTATGGATAGTGAACGTGAGTTGGTCTTCAAAAAACCAGAACTTTGGCATAGAATTTATGAGATAAGCACTATTGGGCATGAGTATGGACATATATTGTGGCTAGATAACGATACAGAAACTCACATGAACAAAACAGGAGTTTTTAAAAACATAGAAGAGTTCAAAGCAACAACTGGCGGTTTAATGGCTTTTTTTATGAATGAAGATAATAACTGTAAAACACATGTCTTAGCAGATCTCATTAAACGCTCTGTTGGTTTGATAGCATGGATGAAAACAGATGAAGTTCAGCCGTATTATTGTGAAGGGCTTATTCATCTTCAAGGACTTTTTGAAACTAAAGTTTTAGATTTTACAGATAAACTAGAGATAGATATGAGTGATGAAGCTTATGAGAGGTTAAAAACTTGGTATATAAAAACTTATGAGTCTTTAGCATCGCACTATTTAGCAAAAAAAGATGCAGATGAGTTTTTATCAGTCTATGCTAGCAAAATAGCAGGTCATTATATGCCAGTTAAACCAAAAGTAAAAGCATTTGTAGATTTTTATTGGTCTTTACATCAAAGTATGGGAAGAGAGATAGATAAGACTGAAAAAAGGGAAAATTGGATATAAAAAGAGTAAGAAAAATCAAACTTTTGACAAATTTTGAAAAAAGTTTGATTTTCCATTTACTTTATGGCGTAAAAGTATTATAATCACTTTATAGAACTTACATGTAAAGAATCATCGTGCGAAAACATATTGCTGAACAAACTGTTATCTTTTTTAGTGTTTCGAAGTGGCTAGTGCTCTCTTCTGCTGTTGGAATTATGATTGGTGCTTTGATGTCGATCTTTTTAAAACTTCTTCACTCTGCTGAAGATAGTAGAAGTTTACTTCCTTTTGACTATTATTATCTTTTACCTTTTGCATTTATGTTGACGATGTGGATAGTAAGAACTTTTGCTCCAACTGCTACAGGACATGGAACAGAAAAAGTTATAGAAGCTGTACATAAAAAAGATGGTTTTATAAACGTAAAAGTTATTCCTGTAAAGCTTATAGCAACACTCATAACCATATTTGCTGGTGGTTCAGTTGGTAAAGAGGGACCAGGTGCTCAGATTGGTGCTGGAGCTGCATCATTTGCTTCAACAATACTTCGTTTTTCGAAGAAAGATAGAAAAAAACTTGTTATATGTGGGATTAGCGCTGGTTTTGCTTCGGTATTTGGAACCCCAATAGCTGGGGCTATTTTTGGTATTGAAGTTCTTATTATTGGTGTTATTATGTATGATGTACTTTTACCATCATTTATAGCAGGTTTTGCTGCTTTTACAACTGCTCAATTTCTAGGAGTTGAATATACCTATTATGACATAGATTTTTTTAGAAGTTTAGATTTAAACTTGGTGTTAATTGGTCAAGTTGTTCTTGCTGGCATCTTTTTTGGTGTTGTAGCAGACTCTTTTATAACTATTATTCATAAAATAGAGGGATTGATTAAGAAAATTCCTTATAATGATTATTTGAAAGCTTTTGGGATAGGTCTTTTGATGGTCGCTTTTTCATCTTTTGTATCTCAAAAGTATTTAGGCTTAGGCTTAGAGACTATCTCAGATGCTTTGCGTGCTCAAACTATTCTCTCAGATAGTGTTCATTGGTATGATTTTTTAGTTAAAACAGTTTTTACCGCACTCTCTTTGGGTGCGGGAGGTAGCGGAGGTATTGTTACTCCTATCTTTTTTGTAGGAGCAACTAGCGGTGTTGCCTTTGGGCATATTATTGGTGACAATGTCTCTTTGTTTGCTGCTCTTGGTTTTGTAAGTGTATTGGCTGGAACTACTAACTCACCAATAGCTTCTATCATTATGGCAGTAGAGCTTTTTGGTACGCAAATCTCTCACTATGCCGCAGTAAGTGTAGTTATTGCTTTTCTTGTTACAGGACATAGAAGCGTTTTCCCTTCTCAACAAATAGGAAAATTCTCTAAGGCAGAAAATATAGAGATAGGCGAGGGTGACGATATAGAACACACCCCAATAAGTGTCAATATGCAAGATATAGAGAAGATAAAACATATAAGAAGCAAACTGCGTTATAAAAGCCTAAAATGGCAGATTAAGCACTTGCAGGATAAAAATAGAAAATCATAGACTTTGAAACAGTGTAAATGCTACAAAAAACATAATGAAAGCTGTAAATAAGTCCAAAAACTTCCATGTGATAGGTTTTTTAAATAATGGTATAAGAATTCTACTACCATAAGCCAAAGAGAAAAACCATACAAAAGATGAAGTTGCTGCGCCCAATACAAAAATATTTTGTTCATTTCCTACGTATTTACTTCCTATAGTTCCTATCAGTACAACAGTATCTAAGTAGACGTGAGGGTTTAAAAAAGATAGAGAAAGTAGTGTTAAAATTATCATAAATGTAGATTTTTTACTTGAATTTATATCTACGCTCATAGCGTGTTTACTTGAAGCAGATTTAAGAGCCAAAAACCCATAAGCTACTAAAAAAGCAATTCCAAACCAAGTTATGTATGTTATAAATGATGGAAAAGTTTCTAAAAATTTACCTAAACCTTTTACACCAGCTATTATGAGAATGGCATCTATAAGTGAACAAGTAAGTGCAACTGCAAAAACGGATTCTTTAAGTAGTCCACGTTTAAGTACATAGATATTTTGAGCACCAATTGCAACAATAAGGCCGATACTAATAAAAAAACCTTGTATGAAAGCAGTGATAGTAGGTCCTTTTTAAAAAGAGGTTCAAACAGATAAAAGTTAGTTGATGATAGGCTATTAAAAGTTATCTGCTTGAAGTCTTAGTTTATAATGAATTCGTTTTTATATATTTAAAAGGAGTGGTGGCCTGACTCGGAATCGAACCAAGGACACGATGATTTTCAGTCATCTGCTCTACCGACTGAGCTATCAGGCCACTGTTAAAGAGATGAAAGTATATCTAAATAACTTTAAATTTGGCTTATATAAATATAAAAGCAGATGGAGTATAATTTTTTTTCTTTACTTATTATTAAGTATTAATGAGGTATATTCTGTTCTATTTTAGATTTTATGAGGGTGTATGAAAAAGGTTTTGATTTTATTTATGTCAGTGTTTATGTTTATACAGTTAGCAGGTGCTGAAGATATAGATTACCTTCTAAATGAATTAGCTCGAAAAGATGATTTATCTTTTCATACAAAAAAAGAGACTGCAGGAATAATTAAAATATTTACTCGTGAAGATCTAGATCGCATGAAAATACAGTCACTTAACGAAATCATAGATCATATACCTTTTTTGAGAAATAAGCTTGATAAATCTGGATTGAATGATCCGTATTACAAGCCATATCAAGTTAATAACCCTTCAAGAATACGTCTTTTTATAAATGATAGGGAGATTGTAACTCCTATTTTTGGTAGTGGTTTGAAACTGTTTGGACAAGCAGATATAAATTATATCGATCATATAGAAGTATATCACGGTATCCCTTCTTACACTATATCAATTGAGCCTTCAGTAGTAATTATAAAAGCATATACTAAGGTTGGAAATAGAGAAAACACAACAACCATAGGAGCCTCTATTGGTCCGCATGGTTCATATAGTACTTATGGATATAAGTCTGAAAAACTTGAAAATTATTCGTATTTTGCTTACATTAACAGAAAAGATTTAAATAGAGACAAAGTGAATTATCAGGGAAGTGAGCTTTCACGTGATAAAACAAGCAATCACATGTATGCACAGTTTTCAAATGAGACCTCAGATTTTCAACTCCAAGTTATGGCCGGTCATATGGATAGATTTGCTGGAGATAGTTGGGATATGACACCAAAATCTGTTGATACGAAATACACTGCATTAACTTCAAGTTATACGTATGAGTCTTTAGATAAAAGTTTAAAAACTGTTTTGGGTTATCTATATAATGATAGTTCAACAGATGATTTGTCAAATGCTCCTTTAGGTGTTCGTAAAATTAGAATATTTCCTTTTTTAGTACCTTATTATAAATCACATTTTGCTATTAAAGAGCATATGATAGATTTAAAAGTTACTAAAATTTATGATTTTGATGATACCTCTTTATTGGTCGGATTTAGCAATAGATAT